>CAJOLG010000202.1 GCA_905235315.1 uncultured Solobacterium sp.
CTGCCTGCTTCATTCATACCGTTAAAGGAGAATCTGCCATGCTGTTGTTTTCAACCACATTGGATATCAACCGGAATATGACCAAAGAGTCTTTTGTGAAACTGGTCATAGCCTGGAATAAAGACAGTAAATATGAAATAAACATTATTCCTGATCTTGCGTGGAACGGTTCGTTTCATACCCGTTTCGGCAATGAGGATCTCTGGCTGGCAATCGAAGAATACAAACCGGAACGAATCGTCGCTGTACGGCATGAGAAACACGAAACAGACGGCAGTGTCTGGGATACCGACTATGTCATGAACTTCAATACCATGAAGATGTGCATCCGGCTGGACCGCAGCTATAATGCGGATGCCATTGGCATCTCCCCGAAGTTTTCGACCCCGCATTTTATTACGCTTCTGGAACAGAAAGGATATCTTGCGTCTGATGATGACCTCCCCGTCACAAGACAGCCCATCTATATCAATGAATCCAATCTGGATGTACTGGCAGATGTAATTAATCAGAAGAAATACTACAAACTGCCTGTCATCTATGTATCCAAACTGTTTACCAATGACGATCCCATTAATGTTGAATTCCTTGCCAGCCGGGTAAAAGGAACGGCACATGTACTGGTACTGGACGATACAGAGACCGGCTATGATCTTCGCAGCAGATGTGAAAGCAGAAATGAATTCGATGGCGGTGTGGGGATCTACTTCCCTGCCGGTTCTGTGGAACATAAACGATACCTGTACCATAACACTGACGGGTACGATGACTTACTGATGGAAAAGATCGTACGTACGGTCACCCTTTACAGTAATACGCACCCCGTAGAGCCGCTGTACACCTGGCAGGGTGTGAATAACGCAATCCTGCGGGATCGGGTAGCTTCGGCACTGAATGAAAAGCAGGATGCGGATTCTGCCCGCAGGAAAGCAGAGAATGACATGCTTGAACTGCTGAACTCCCTGGATGAAGAAGAAAAACGCATCCGGAAACAGGCGGCAGAAGATGCACAGGCCGAAGCCAACAAGATTCTGGATGGGTTTGACAACGAACTTCAGTATATGAAACGGCAGATCGAAGAACTGTCCCGCTCCAATGAAATCCTGCAGTATGAAAACCAGGGATTGAAATCCAAGCTGGATACCGTAAACGACATCCCCGTACTTCACATGGGAGATGAGTTTGAATTTTACCCGGGCGAGATCAAGGATCTGATATTGCTTGTCCTGTCAGAGTCTGTCGCCGGCACCCAGGAAAATACACGGCGTTCGGATGTTGTAAAAGATATCATCAAAAACAATGATTATCAGAAGACCAGTGATCATAAAGCAGAAGAAGTAAAGAAACTGTTGAAATCCTATACCGGTATGACTGCCCCGATCCGTCAGGCATTGGAGGATATGGGCTTCGTGATTACGGAAGACGGCAAACACTATAAGCTCACCTACTATGGCGATGACCGTTACCAGATCATCTTCTCCAAGACACCCAGTGATTTCCGTACCGGAAAGAACAGCTCTCAGAAGCTGAATAAGATGGTGTTCTGATCGGATACTCGTGTGAAGAGGAAAGGAGAACCATTATGTTTGAACTAAAGAAGCGGCGGAAGCCGGACCCCAATCCCTCCATCAATTTCAGTGATGACAAAATCAATGTTCTTCTTTTAGGCAACTCCGGATGCGGGAAAAGCACATTGATTAATGCATTTCTCGGCAGAGAAGAAGCAGAGACAGGTTCCGGATTTGCGGTAACGAAGCATATCGAAGTATACGAAAGTCCGGATCTGCCGTTTCGGATGATCGATACCGTTGGTTTTGAGTATGGACTGTTCAAGCAGTACAACATCAAAAAGGACCTCGCAAAATTCAGTGAAGACAGTGTCAAAAAACGGGAAACCCGGAAATTCGTTCATGTCATCTGGTACTGTATTGCGGGAACCGCAAAACGGATCGATCTGGATGCGCTTGACTATATCAAGAGTGTTGTTAAATCCTGGTCCGGCGTACCTGTAATACTTGTTATTACAAAGTCATACTCTGAAGTCGAAATGGAAGAAAATAAAGCGATCGCTCATGATGCGGTAGTGAAATACAATACCAAGCATCCCAGAAGCCCGCTTAATGTCAAAGCGATTATCCCGGTTGTGGCGAAAGAATACGAAGTACGTAAAGGTCTGATAATCCCCCCGACGGGCCTTGATGTCTTATTGAAAACAACCAATGATCTGGCTCCCGCCGCAAAACGGGCGGCCGATGCGTCGATCCGGAAAATTGATCTTAAGATCAAGCACGACAGCGCAAACAACTCCATAACCGCTTCGACCGTCGCTTCTATCGCCGTGGGTGCCATCCCTGTGCCGGTACCGGATTCAACCATCCTGGTTCCGATACAGACCAAGATGATCAGAGATATTTCCAAAACATATAACCAGCAGAAAGAAGCGATCTCCGATGATGTAAGAAAATATATCTTACAGATCGGCGCTACTACGATTGCCGGCAAGACACTTGTGAAAGCGCTGAAACAGATACCCGGTATCGGAATCGCCGCATCTTTGATCAATGCGGCCGCTGCCGGAGCGATTACGTTTGTCTCCGGCAAAACAGCGCAAGTCATATTTGAACATTTCTATACCGGAGAGTGGGACACCTCCACCTTTGCGATTGACTCCGAGGTAGAACAGATCTTCAAAGACATCCTGCCGGATATAACCGACAAGCTTTCCGACTTCCTGCGTAACGCAGCAGACGGAATCTCGGCATCGGATATCAGTGATTTCTTCTCAGGCCTTCTGAAAAAGGAGAGTGACTGATTCCGGCATACAAGTATCCTGCGCCCTTCAAATTACCAAATGTTGCCGTAAAGCCCCTGTCCTTGGACATGGGGATATAAGGCGACATTTGGTAAGGGGTGTATTTTTATTATTGATATTTATATAATTAAATTTATAAGAATTTCGGGAGGCGATTATGAAGAACCGGAAAAAATGCCTGGCAGTATTAATGACACTTGGAGTGCTGATCGGAAACTCTCCGTTTTAT
>CAJOLG010000203.1 GCA_905235315.1 uncultured Solobacterium sp.
CTGGCGCCTTCTTTGCCGTACTGTTCATAGTACTTTTGCCGCGCCTTCCTGCTCAGCCAGACAAACTGAATTACCTTCCACAGATAATAGATTGTATAAGCCGCAAATCCGATAACAAGCACATAGTAAAATGCCTGTGAATTATATACACTGCTCATTCTGATTCCATCTCCATGAATGGTATTTTACCGCAGGACTTTCTTACTCGCAACAAAGAGACCCACGCACATAGGCACGCAGTACTTTCACGGTTCCCTCCACCGGTACGATCCGTACCCGCTTCAGTTCTGCCGGCAGAATGAAGGTCTCCGCATAATGCACGGTATACGGTTCAAACGCTCCGTCCGGGCTTTCGATCCGGGCGGCGGAACCTTCGACGAGATTGCACATACTGACACTGCCGAAAAGATCGAACTCCGCATATTCCCGGATGGTATAGCGCTGCGTCTCAATGAATTCCAGCTCATGCAGACCGGTGTGTTCCATGTCATACGCATCGCTCGTATACAGAGTCTCGGTCGGGTTGACCAGGTTCTTCGTTACCCAGTCGGTGGTACGGTCCCACTGAATGACATGCGAGCCGTGCTCGATATTGATCGGCCGCGGTTTCCCATCCAGACCGAGACGTCCCCAGTCCCAGAGTTTGAAGGTAAAGATATACGGTGTGGCACTGATCTCAAGAACCATTGCGTTCGCTCCCGAACAATGAATCGTTCCGGCCGGAATCAGGAAGTGATCGTGTTTCTTCGCCGGCAGCTTATTGACATACCGTTCGGCATCAAACACCCCGGTTTCCTGTGCTTCATTCAGCGCACCGAGCATTTCTTCCGGCTTTGTGCCGGTCTTTACGCCGAGATAGACGCACGCATCCTCGCCGGCATCCAGGAGATAATAGCTCTCATCCTGGGTATAGGCCATTCCGAAGGTGCGGTGAATATACTCCGTTAACGGATGTACCTGCAGGCTCAGGTTCTGCCCTTCCATCGTATCGAGGAAGTCGAACCGGATCGGGAATTCCGCGCCGAAGCGGGCATAGTTCCGCACACCGAGCAGTTCTTTCGGGCAGTACAGGGTCAGATCCATTGCCGGGATCTCAACATCGGTATCCCCGAACCGCAGAAGCAGGGAGTTCTCTTCCGGCACACCGTCAAACGACCATGCATAGTTTTTCGCTGCGGGATCGAGGTTGCAGTGTTCCTTCATCCACTGGCCGCCCCAGACACCCGGGTCAAAATACGGCACCAGACGGAACGGCTGTGTTACCGCCTGCTTCAGAGCACCGCGGAACTGCTGTCCGGTAATCATCTTCGGATCATCTGCCGCATTGGTGTCGATCAGATAATCGATGTCCTCAAACAGATTGATCTTCAGTTTGTCTGCCATCCGCCACTCCACAAAGTAGCCGCGCTTGAACTTGCGCAGAATGTCATCGTCGGTATTGGAACAGTTATAGTTTCCCATTCCGCTGCGGTAGCGCAGCTGAATCTCCCAGCGGGCAAGATCAAAGTACAGGCAGAGATCACCGGCCGCAACCAGGGAAGCGCCCATACCGTAAATGAGAATCAGGCCGTCCGCCTGCTGCACCTTCTCCTTCGCAGACTGAACTTTTTCCGGGTCAAGAAAGGTTTCCACGGTGCCGCTGTACAGATGTCCGAATACCCGGTCATCCGTCAGCCACGGCATCATCTTCTCCGTCATTGCGGCATCCGGAAGATACAGATCCTTTGTCTCAATGACAAGGGAAGGTTCCAGCTTCTTCAGCTGAGGAAGGATCTCTTCATCCCGTACACCCGGATAGGTTTCCGCAATGACGACAACCCGCGCTTCGGGCTGAATCTCGTTCTTCAGTTCCGAAATGATACTGTCATAGCCGCGTGTCACACGGCTCTCTCCGCGATAGGTTATATGCGGGAAACGATCATAATTACTCATGTGCAGTTACCTTGATTTCATCTCCGTTCCGGTAAACGCGGAAGCCAAACGGATGCGCGGTTACCTCATCATAATTGTGGCCTGCCGAGGGCGGCCATACTGCTCTTACTTTCAGCGGTACATCGCCGGTATTGATCAGCCGGTGTGCCAGGGTGCCCGCAATGTGATGCACACTGCCGGGGAACACCTTTTCACACCAGGTCATGCCGTCATGATTCATATACATCAGAAGGCCGGTTCCGCTCTCGCCTTCATAGACCTCCTCCACGGTTTCATCCATGTGCCAGTGGCCTTTGGTAAACGGGCACTCCCCGTTGATGCGGTTCGGATAGATTGTGGTAAGGCCGTAGGACAGGGAGCCCGGTACCTCCGGATCGCCGTCATCGCACTGCACTTCATACAGCACCGTCTCGGGATCCACGCCTTCCGGATTCTTTTTTAGTAGCGCTTTATGCATCCGATCTCTTCCGTAAGTGTCGTTGTACTCGTCTTCGGCTAGTATTTCCATCATTGCGTCTGCTAACAGTTGATATTTCCATGGTCTATTACGGTTGTTCAAATAATTGTAGAATCCCTGTCGGCTTACTTTCAATAATCTGCAAAACATTGATAGCTTTCCTTTATTTACGCCGTCTTCAGTCCTGAGCGCTATGTACCTCATTCTGCTGTTTTTGTTGACCTCCGACGGCTCGCTGCGAAAAAAGCGCTTGCCTCTTCCAGAAATTCATTTTCTTCCTTTAATCTGCGAACCTCTTTGTTCAGGTTTTTTACCTGCTGTCTCAGGATGGTTACTTCCTCTGCCAGACTCATCGCTCTCTGCGGTGTCTGTGTTCCCGATCCAAGGTCTATACGACCTTCTCTCTGTGCTCGCATCCAACCATACATGGTATTTGTGGGTATTCCTAACTCCTTTGCCGCCTTCGCTGACCCTATTTCACGTGCCAGCTTTACTGCTTGTACTTTATATTCCTTATCATATGTTCGCTGCTGTCCCATTTTTTGACCTCCTTGATCCCTTTTTATTTTATTATATTCCTTTGCTTCCTTGCGATCAAGTTGTCAAC
>CAJOLG010000204.1 GCA_905235315.1 uncultured Solobacterium sp.
ATCGTTCCGCCGCGGGAAAGAATATCCGAAACGGAGGAGCGCTCCATCTTAACCATCTTTCCTTCGAGGAGGCCTTTGTAGCCGTCATAGATCCCGTAAACTTCGAGACCATTGTTGAGCGCGACCCGCGTTACACTGCGGATTGCCGCATTCATTCCAGGCGCATCGCCGCCCGATGTAAGGATTCCAATCTTTCTGACCATACTCTGTCACCCCAAAATCAAACTACATTCTAGCACAGCTGTTATTCCGCCGTATACAGCGCGCGGCGATCATTGCCGTCAAGATACACCGGCTGGGCAAGCGCCCGGATCCGCTCGATAATGCGGTCCGCTGCTGATATCGATTCCCCGTTATTTGTCTCACGAAGATGCCTCTGCAGGCTGCGCAGATCGCCGTTCCCCGTAAACCAGGTCATTTTCCCTTTCTGCATCCGTCCGTCAAGAATGGAAAGCAGCACCATCCGGTTGCGGTCGGTCACCTCTTCCGCTCCGATGTCATCAATGACAAGAATATCGGCAGCCCGGCACTGATCCGCTTCTTTGCGGTACTCCCCGCTGTACGCGGTAACCGCAATCCGGTCGCAGAAGGACGGATAGTGAATAAACGCCGCAGACCCGCCTGCTTCGGCAATCCGGTTTGCGGCACAGGCCGCAAGATAGGTTTTGCCGGTCCCCATGTTTCCGTAGAGAAATACACCTTTCTGTTCATCGCAGAGAGATGCCAGTTTCCCGACGGTATTCAGATAAGCGGAGGTCTCCCCTTCCAGCTGGATCTTCTCAAATCGCACCGAGCGCAGCGCATCCCCGAAATCACACACGAGATAACGGTCCATCTGCGCTTCTGCCTTAAGGCATTCCTGCATATAGGGGCACGCTTCCACCGTCTCCTGCAGGATACCGTCGTAGCGGATTCCCATGTGATATCCCTTTTTTGCCTGCCGGCAGTCCTTCAGGGATTTACAGCCGCGGCAGGGTTTCACTTCTTCGAGATATCGCTGAAACAGAAATGCGTGGCGGGAAAGCGCCTCGTCCGGGATTCCCTGCGTTTTCATAACCCGATGAAGATATGCATCTCTGCGGAGTCTGTCGATCAGCTGATTCTTTTCCGTATCATCACGATTTGGATCTTTCGGGAACGAGAACTGTTTCATTTCAGCCATTTCCGCTTCCTCCCTTCGGTTTTCTGAGCATCTGTTTTACGGCTTCGATCTCTTCTTTTGAGGCCGGAACGGAATCGGTTGTCCGAACCGGATCCGCATTGTAATAGTCCGGCAGGACTTCCTTCTTCTTTCGGCCGGGAGCCGTTTTCTTCTGGGTTTCCGCAAAAGCTTCTTCTCTGGTCCGAACGCCGTCTCTCGCCCATTCACCGGCAACCATATCCACAAAGCGGCTGTTCAGCCGGTTGTCGGAGATGCCGAGGATATATTCGATCATGACGTTGATCACTTCGCTCGGAAAATGCATATCCATCGAAAGCCGTTCCAGTATCCGCTTGTCTGCCTGCGATACCATCGCCCCGTTCTGCTTTGCCATCAGAAAGGAAACCGGAGGCAGTGTATACGGATCTTTCGCTGTCGTAATGTCCGGTTTTGCGGAAGCCGCCGCTTTTCTCAGCCGTTCAAGATCAAGGCTGGCCGGGTCAAGCCGGACGCAGTGTCCGACAAGAATGCGCATCCGGTCGGCAGACAGCCCATAAAGGGTTGCGAGCCGGCCGATTTCTTCCAGATTGGCGCGTGTCCGCAGCAGATTCGGAAATACGACATCCGAAGTCGTCTCAAAAAAGTGCTCATAATCAAAGTTGATACTGATGTCATTTTCGGAGAATTCGTATTTCGGTGAGATTTTCTGAAAATCCACAGCCGCTTCATAATCCTGTTCGCCCGGAAGGCGGCGGACCGACGAAGTGATATCACGGTATCCGTCCGTTGCCGGTGTGCCCGCAATAAACTTGGCGGCAGAGTTTTCCGCCTGCCGTTTTCCGACAGCGTGCACATAGGTCGCATAAAACTCTCTGCTGTTAAGAAAGGATCCGGAAGGAAGCGGCGAATTCAGCCGGTAGATGTAGGAATTGCGGGTTTCCCCTTCCTGAACATAGACACGAAGAAGCAGGTACTCTTCCAGATGGATCCGTGCCTGTTCCACTTCATCCGGCGTCCGGCCGAGCAGTTCAAACAGCCGGCTGTGTGCCTCCTGTGTCCGCTGAAGACGTCCTTCGCTGTGCAGCAGAAGATACAGAAGTACTGCATCATTCCCGATGATCGGAAGATAGAGCGTAACTAAAGATGAGAGCGCATCTTCACCCAGGTTTTCGTTCATCACGACGCGGTATACATCTTTTCCCTTAATCCGCATGATCTGCCTCCAGTTCTTCCAGCACTTCCTCAACCCGGTCATTCAGTTCCGCCAGTGTACCGTCATTCTCAATTATGATCACAGGCTGTTCAATCGCGTGATCCGGGTGGGTCTGCGAGTCATACCGCCGGTTGGCCTCTTCTTCCGTATAGCCGCGGTCTTCCATCATCCGGGCCACGGCTTTTTCCCTGGCGCAGGTGACCACAATAATTGCGTCAAAGATGGATTCAAGATGGGCTTCAAACAGCAGCGGCACCTCCGCAAAGATCAGATCCTCTTCCGGATGGTTCGCAAAAAACCGCTTCATCCCCTCCGCAATTGCCGGATGCGTAATACTGTTCAGCAGCTGGCGCTTTTCTTCATCACTGAAAATGATCGCCGCCAGTTTCCTGCGGTCGATCTCGCCGAACTCATCGAGAATGGAGTCCCCGAACGCATCCACAATCTTCTGATAGCACGGATCGGTGGTTCGGTAGAGAATGCGGGAATAGCCGTCACAGTCAAAAACACGGTATCCTTTTCTCCGGAGCAGAATGGAGACCGTCGTCTTTCCGGATGCGATGGTTCCTGTTACAGCGACTTTTTTCATAG
>CAJOLG010000205.1 GCA_905235315.1 uncultured Solobacterium sp.
TCTGATGGATACCCAGGGGCAGGTTCTGCATGCATATCGTCTTTCGCTGGTCCATCCCCGTACCGGAGAGAATATGACCTTTGAAGCTCCGCTTCCGGAGTATTTTGAGCAGCTTCTTGAACTGCTGAGAAATGAGGACAAATGAAACAGCAACGTAAAATACCCGCCACAAGCGTGATTCTTGTTGTGTGTGCACTGATCACACTGGTGATCAGTTTCTGGCCGTCAGGTCTGAATGATTCGGAACGCGCCATCTTTTTCGGGGCGTACTACAAGGCATTCTGTGCTGCGGGAGAATGGTGGCGGTTTCTGACCGTCGGATTTGTCCATATTTCGGTGATTCATCTGTTTGTGAATATGACAAGTCTGTATGTGCTCGGAAGGGCACTTGAGCCGACTTTGAAGATCGGTAAGTTTCTCGTTCTGCTGTTTGGCTCCGTGATCGGCGGCTCGGTTTTCTATTACTGTACCGGCCGCAATACGGTTGCGGTAGGCCTGTCCGGCGGGCTGTACGGTCTGCTTGCGGCGTACGTTTATCTTGTATGGCAGGGCGGGGCGCTGCGTATCCCGCAGGTACGAAACGCAGTTTTACAGACGATCGCCATCAATCTGGTGATCAACTTCATGCCCAGTGTCGGATGGCGTGCACATTTCGGCGGAGCCATCACAGGGCTTTTACTGATCATGATTTTGGACGAACGGGAGAACATCCGGGACATGAAGCGCAATGCGCTGCTTGCGCTTGCGGCACTGTGTGTTGTTTCTGTATTTGCGGTCCGGAAGAGTTCTGATCTTTCCAACGATGACATCTATCTTCTTACAGATGCACATATCCTTGAAAAAGAATGCGATCTCGGCTTTGAAAACTACGCCCGGCATATGGCGCAGAATCTGGACCGCGTATATGATAGTGATTATCTGGAACAGCTGTTCCGCTAGGAGAAACCAAAATGGGAAAACGAACAGATACCCTCAGCTGGGATGAGTACTTCATGGGGCTTGCCCATCTTTCCGCCCTTCGCTCCAAAGACCCGAATACCCAGGTCGGAGCCGCGATCATTGATGAGAATCACCGGGTTGTGTCGGTCGGATATAACGGGTTTCCGAAAGGGTGCTCGGATGATGTGTTCCCGTGGGAGCGGGAAGGAGAAGCCCTCCGCACAAAGTATTTTTATGTCGTGCATGCGGAACTGAACGCAATTCTCAACAGTCCGCGTTCCGTAAGCGGCTGTACGATCTATGTCTCGCTGTTTCCATGCAATGAATGTGCCAAGGCAATCATTCAGTCGGGAATCAAGCGGATCGTTTATGAATCCGACAAGTATGCCGACACCGACGGTACGAAAGCTTCGAAAGCGATGCTGGAGGCGGCAGGGGTGGAACTGGTCCGCATTGAAAACACGATCCGTCTGACCGTGGAAAAGGTGCCCAACACAACCATCTGATCATTTAAAAGGGAACCCTGCGGTTCCCGGATGTTTATTCTTCAAGCAGAGCCTCGAGTTCCTTCCGGATCGGGGCTTTTATTGTTTCATCACAGAAGGCAGAATTGATCGCGTTCAGATTCATTCGGATCAGATCCTGTACGGTAAATCCCATTTCATTCAGGCAGTGGTCATATTCGCTGTCGAGGGTAACCCCTGCGAGAAACTGGTTGTCCGTGTTGATGGAAATCTTCAGGCCCATTTCCATCATGTTCTTTGCCGGATGTTTCTCGTAGCTGGGCTCAGTCCGGCACTGTATGTTGGATGTCGGGCAGATTTCAAACAGCACATCGGTTCCGGCAATCCGGCGAACCAGATGCGGATCAAAATACACGTGATGACCGTGTCCGATCCGCCGTGCGCCGAACGTATATACCGCGGTTTCGACGGTTTCCGGGCCCGGAGAGTCGCCGGCGTGGCAGGTAAACGGAATCCTGAGTTCACGTGCTCTCTCAAAAAACGGTGCGAAGTTCTCCAGCGGCACCAGTCCTTCCGCTCCGGCAAGATCGATGCCGACAAGTCCTTTGCCAAGATACATTGCGGCGGTTTCGACCGTCTCCATGTTTGCGTCCCAGTTGATCGTTTCACTGCCGTATACCATCATGCAGGCAAGAATGCCGATGCGGATGGGATACTGTTCCATACACCGTTTCGCACCGTCAATGACTGCTTCGATGGCGGCGGCCTGATCCAGTTCACCGGACACATGCTGCTGAGGAGCGAAGCGGATCTCTGCGTAGGCAACTCCTTCGCTGTTAAGATCTTCGCCCAGTTCAAATGTGATGCGCTCCAGAGCCTCCCTTGTCTGCATTACGCGGCAGGGAAGATCAAACATCTTCAGGTATTCATTGACGGATCCGCAGTTGGCGCGGCGCCGTGTCAGGGCGCAGTACTCTTCTGTCGAAGGAACTTCCGTTTCGATCCCGTATTTCTGCGCCAGTTCATACATGGTCTCCGGGCGAAAACTTCCGTCCAGATGATTGTGAAGGTCAATTTTCGGAAAGCTGTAAGTTGTCATGGGTTTCCTCTTTCTGTCAGCGGTTTTGTTCTTCTCTGAGCCGGTTCCGCAGGAGTTCTTTTGTCTCTTCTCCGCAGAATGCGGCTTCGATCGCGTTGGCGGTACATTGAGCAAGTGTGTCGTCACTGACACCGAGCATTTTCAGCTGATAGTGTTCATTCAGAATATTAGTTCTTGCGAACATCAGATTATCTGAGTTCAGAGTGACATTGGCTCCGTGTTCAAGCAGCGGCAGAACCGCATGCCCGGCATAGTTCATCGTCCGTTTGACATTGGACGAGACACAGACCTCAAGCGGAATCTCTGATTCCACGACCTGGCGGAACCACGCTTCATTCTGCGTGCAGTTGACCCCGTGCCCGATCCGGTCAACACCCCAGCTCAGCGCTGCGGGAACATGTTCGCCCATACCCATTTCGCCAGCGTGGCAGGTGACCTGACCGGGATTCCCGCTTCTTTTGCCATGCGGATGAGAGGGCCGTAATCATTGAAGTCCCCGTTATTCTCAAATCCGGCAAGATCGATACCGACGGCACCCTTGCCAAGGAGTTCTTTCGTAACCGCAATCGTCTCAAGATTTTCTTCCCAGTTTGCGGCCGCATTTTCTCCTTTATGCATCATGCAGTTGATGATTCCGATGCGGATATCCGGAAAATCCCGCATCCCGCGGGCTGCTCCGTCAATGACCGCCTGCAGGACTTCTTTCTGGGTCAGACCCTGCTTCCTGTGCTGCTGGGACGCAAAGCGGATCTCCGCATACCAGAGGCCGAGTTCATGGAGCCTGCGGACAAGATCATAGGTCGCTTCTTCCAGATCTTCATACAGCTGAAGGATACTGCAGGTCAGATCAAATTTTGTGATGCTTTGGGCATGCGGCAGGATGTTGTTCTCAAACAGCATGCTGTAATAGTCGGAAAAAGTATAATCGGCAGGGATTACACCGCGCTGCAGGGATTTTTCATATGCCCAGCGGATATTGAGAGATCCGTCAAGATGAAGGTGAAGTTCGATTCTGGCAGTATTATGCATTGGCTGTCACTCCGTTTTCGTTGATAAAAATATTCTACCGTAAGCGTTGGGAGATTACACGTAAAGAGTACGTTCTTTTGACCGATACCGATATGATAAAATGAAACGAATAAACCAAATGCGGAGTTTTGTTTTCCGCATCGGCACGGAGGGCTGGGAGAACCCGGCAATAATGTATGAAAAAAAGGCCATTTATTATTGACTGCGATACAGGAACCGATGATGCGATTGCGATTGTAGCTGCGCTTGGCTGT
>CAJOLG010000206.1 GCA_905235315.1 uncultured Solobacterium sp.
GTGAGGAAGAGTAAGCGGGTCCGGTACCCGCTTTTCTCCTTCCGGGGCAGAGCCGCTTTCGTTGCAAGTCCGCGGTTAGTTTGTTAAGATTAACCAGACAAGGAGATTGGGAATGAATTTCGGAAGTATTGTCGTAATCGTGATTCTGGCCGTGATTGTCATTCTTGACATCCGTTATCTGCGGCGCGGTGGGGGCAGCTGCGGCGGAGACTGCGGGAAATGCCGCAGTATGTGCAAACTGCCGGAGGATCTCAAACAGGCACGCAGGGAGATTGCGGCCGAAAAAAACAAGTGATCTGCCCGATTCGGGACAGTGACGGGAGTAATCCATGAGTTCGGAGGAAATTGTCCGCGGCGTGCATCTCCATGTACGCGAAACAGCAAAATTCAAAACACAGGCAGTCGGTGTCACCTTTCTCTGGCCAATGCGTTCTTCGTTACGGGCAGAGTCTTTTTTACTGTCGTATCTGCTGGCGGATACCACGGAACATTTTCCCCGCAAGCAGGATCTGCTTGCCCGGCTGGATCACCTGTACGGCGCATCCCTCAGTATTACATCAATCCCGGTCGGATCCAATGACCGTCTGAGATTCACTCTTGCGGGAGTGCATGTCCCGGGGCTGAATGACGATCTTACAAAACAGCTTGCGGCGTTGGCCGCAGAATGTATTTTCTGTCCCCGGATTGAAAACGGGACATTTCCCGAGACGATGTTCCGCGAGTGTCAGGAACAGGCAATTCTCAGTGTTCGAATGATAAAAGATGATCCGCAGAACTGCTGTGCCGAAGCAGCCGCTCTGTCGTACGGGGGAAATATGGCCGGACGCATTCTGCCGTCCCCGGAGGAGCTTGAAGCACTGACCCCGGAACGATGTGCGGAAGCGTGGAACTGGATCCGCGCCAACGCACGGATTGATATTCAGGCTCTGACCGACTGTCCGGAGCAGGAGGTCCTTGCGCTCTGCCGTGCCTCCTTTCCGTTTCCGCCCCGCAGGATAAACCTGAGCCTGACGGATTTTCAGCCCGGCAGAGAAGGGCGGGTTGAAACAGCCCGGAATATCTCGCAAAGTCATATCATATTACTGTTTGAAAGCGGGATCCTGCCCGGCAGCCGTCTTTATCCGGCCTATTCGCTGGGCAACGGAATCTTCGGCGGGCTTCCTTCCTCGCTTCTGTTTCAGTATGTGCGGGAGAAACAGAGACTCTGCTATTCGATCGAATCCGGCCTGCTGCGGTATGACGGGGTTCTGCGGGTTATGACGGCCGTTGACGGCCCGCATATTGAAAAGGCCATTGAATCGATTCTTGCGCAGCTGGAAGTGATCCGTTCCGGATCATTCTCCGAAGAAGATCTTGCGATTGCGAAAACCATGTACATCAATGCGCACCGATCCATGCTGGATGATCCGGCAGAACTTCTTTCCGAGCAGTACCGGACGGCACTCATGGACAATTCGCCGGATATTCAGACAATGATGGAAAGACTGGCGCAGGTTGAACGGGAAGACATTGTAAAAGCGTTTGAACCGGTCACACTGAAAACGGTATCCATCATCCGGCAGGAGGAATACGGAAATGCGTAACGAATGGTTTCAGGAAGAATGGACGGAATATACATGTACCGGCGGGCTGAAACTGATCCTGATCCGCAAGCCGCAGTTTTGTACAAGCGCATTTCTTCTGATGACGCCGTTTGGAAGCCTGGACTGCTTTCAGACGGACGAAGCCGGCAGACTGTTCTCCTGTCCTGCGGGTACAGCTCACTTTCTTGAACACAAACTGTTTGAGTCCGGGCATGAAGATGTCATGCGGACATTCAGCCGGCTCGGCGCAAATGTCAATGCGTATACATCGTATGATTCCACGGTGTATTACGTTACAACACCGGCAGAAGATATCTCTGAACCGCTTGCGCTCCTGCTGGATTTTGTTCAGGATCTTTCAATCACGGAAGCTTCGGTTGAAAAGGAAAAGCCGATTATTCTGGAGGAATATGCGACCTATCTGCAGGATCCGGATTCCCATCTGTTTCTTGAAAGCATGCGCGGGGCATATCGGACGCATCCGCTCCGCACCGATATTGTGGGAACAGAGGAATCCATTCAGCACATTACCGCCAAGGAGCTCCGTGATGCATACAGGCGGAACTATCATCCCGCAAATATGACACTGATTGCGGTCTCGCCGCAGCCCGATGAGGTACTGATTGATCTGGTGGAACGGCATCAGGCAGCCCGGTCCTTCGGGCCGCAGTCCGTCATGAAACGGCTGATTCAGCCGGAGATGGAAGAACCTGCGGAACCATACCGCGAATGTATCATGGATATTGAACAGGCCAAATGTTCGGTAACGGTAAAGCTTATGCCGGGAATCCGTACGCCAGAGGAGTATATCCGTTCCGAGTGGGCACTCCGCTTCTGTCTTGAACAGCAGTTTACCGCTATGAATCCCGCATATCAGAACTGGATCGATGATAAGAGAATCACACCGTATTTTGGATATGAAGTGGAATATAACCGTGACTATGCCTTTATTTATTTTGAAGATGCGGCCGACGACGCCGAACGTCTGAAGGAGTTTGTGACGGAACGTCTTACGGCTTTGAAGAAGACGATGATTACGGATGCGGAAATCGACCAGATGCGCCGGCGTGTGATCGGCGCTGCCGTACGCTCGTTTGACCATCCGATGGATATGGCTGCTTCCTGGGGAAGAGGCGTGCTCCGGTCAATGAATCAGTTTGAGGAATGTGAACTCATTGCGGCTCTGAAACCGGAAGACTGCGCTGAAATATTCAACAATATCGGAAAATTGTCAGTTTCCTGTGTAAAACTGGCACCGGAACACTGATTCTGCCGAATCTGCCGGAGGCAAAAACGGTATCCCGGAAGCAGTTCTGCCGGAATTGCCTGTTTGTCAGAATTTCCTTCGCACTGGAATAATACGGATACATGCCATGTGCGAAAGGAGATGATAACTGTGAATGAGTGTGTAGTAGTAGGAAGAGTGCTGGAGGTCCCGCAGATCCGCAAAACCGCAAAAGGAAATGTGGTTGCGACCATGCTGGTGGAGAGTGACCGCAATTTCCGCGATGAGGACGGGTCGATCGGTACGGATATCTTCAATGTGACGATCTGGCGCGGGGAGGCTGAGACCGCGCGCAGTGTTCTGAAAGAGGGTTCTATGGTTGCGATCCGCGGACGTCTCACGGGGCGGATGGTGCAGAAGGAAGACAAGACGTATTATTTCTGTGAAGTGACTGCGGAACATATTGATTACCTGCGCGGACTGAACGCCGCATAACCGGAGGAGAGAGAGTTCTCTCCTTTTTTTATCCTTGTTCTGCCGGATCATTCGGACTGCATTTTTGACTTTGCCGGTGTCCTCGCTGACGCTTTTTGCTAATATAGTAGTGTTGATTAACAGGAGAAACTGACTATGGCGTTTGATTCATTAAGTGACCGTCTGAATAAAACCATGCGGAACATCATCGGTAAAGGAAAACTGACGGATGCCAACATGGAGGATATGCTGAAGGAAGTGCGGCTTGCGCTCCTTGAAGCAGATGTAAACTACCGCGTTGTCAAAGATTTTCTGAACAATGTGCGTGAAAAGGCAAGAGGCGAGGACGTTCTCAACTCCGTTGAACCGGGAGAGATGCTTGTCAAGATCGTTCATGATGAGATCGTTTCGCTGCTCGGGGAAGAGCAGGCGGAACTGAACTTCAAGGAAAAGGGAACAACGATCATCATGATGGTGGGTCTTCAGGGTACCGGTAAAACAACCAGTGCGGCCAAGATTGCCCGCCTCTGCAAAACAAAATACAACCGTAATCCAATGATGATCGCAGCGGACATTATCCGTCCGGCAGCTATCGATCAGCTCAAAACCCTTGGTGCTTCCATTGATACGGAAGTGTTTTCTCTCGGCACAGAGGTCAATGCGCTTGAAACCGTGAAACAGGGGGTTGCCTACGCAGAGAAAAACGGATATGACACCGTATTGATCGATACGGCCGGCCGTCTCCATATCGACGAAGAACTCATGCAGGAACTTTCCGATATCAATGCGGCGGTATCCCCGGATGAGATTCTGCTCACCGTTGACGCAATGACCGGTCAGGATATTGTCAACGTTGCGAAATCATTTGCCGACCAGCTTCCGCTTACCGGACTTGTTGTCACAAAGTTTGACGGCGACAGCCGGGGCGGCGGTGTTCTCTCTGTAAAGGCAATCACCGGACTTCCCGTCAAGTTTGTCGGTGAGGGCGAAAAGATCGATGATATGGATGTGTTCTATCCGGATCGGATGGCCGACCGGATTCTTGGCATGGGCGACGTTGTTTCCCTTGTTGAGAAAGCACAGGAAAAGATGGACATGGAGGAGGCTGAACGCACTGCGAAGCGGATGCTGGACGGCGTATTCACCATGGACGATATGCTCAGCACGCTGGAACAGTTTCAGAAGCTCGGTCCGCTCGGCGGAATCATGAAGATGCTGCCGGGATACAGCCAGTTCGCAGACCTGATTGATGAAAACAAAGCCAATGACTCCCTGAAAAAGACAAAAGCCATTATTCAGTCGATGACCAAAGCGGAACGTGCAGATCCGTCAAGGATGCGCGGTTCCATGAAAAAAAGAGTGGCCGCGGGCTCAGGCACAACCGTGACGGAAGTGAACCGGCTTATCAATCAGTTTGAAAAGATGAAGAAGATGATGGGCACAATCGGAAACATGCAGAAAAACGGATCCCTGAACGAGGAAAACCTGAACCGGATGATGGGTGACATGGAAGAACAGATGAACCGAAACCCGCAGATACGCTATGGAAAGCCGGGGAAAAACCCATATAAATTCTGAACCTGCCTCACGGCAGGTTTTTTACGGACT
>CAJOLG010000207.1 GCA_905235315.1 uncultured Solobacterium sp.
ATCAGGGAATATTACAATCCTGCACAGGCGGGAACGAAACTGCGGAATGAGATATGAAACAGACAGATTACCTTGTACTGGTAAATCAGCTTAATGCACTGCCGAACGACTGGTATGAAACGCTGGAAACCGTCCGCATCCGCAATCGGTATGACGAAGAACTTGTACTCGAAAAACGGACTGCGGCAGCCTATCGTAAGCTGAAGGCGGAACTGGAAGAGAACGGGATCGTTGCGGAGCCGGACTCCGCACTTCGCAGTATTGAGGTCCAGCAGAAGATCATGGATGAGTTTATCCGGGAATACGGGGAATCGTATGCAAAGAAGACGGTTGCGCCTCCGGGATACTCGGAACATCATACCGGCCTTGCGGTCGATCTTTTCCTCGTCATTGACGGAAACGACAGCCGCCGGAATGAAGACCTCGTCCAGCATCCGGAACTTTGGAGTGCAATCCATAAGCGGCTTTCAAAATACGGCTTCATCCTGCGGTATCCATACGGAAAAGAACACATTACCGGCTATGGGTATGAGCCATGGCATATCCGGTATCTGAATGATTCCGCAAAGGCAGAGGAAATCATGCGCCGAAACATTTCGCTGGAGGAGTATCTCGGCGCTGCGGCAGAATCTTTCGTATCGATCGATTACGGGACATCCCGTAAGTACAGTGAAGAAGAACTGTATGAAGCGACGGTACCGATCCGATGCCGGTTTGCGGCGGATGTTTCCTGTACGCTTGAAAAACTGACGTACAGCGGAGACCGCTTTGAGATACGGAAGATGCGCTGAAAAAACTGAATGCCCGCAGCACCCGGGAACGATATACCGGCATCGCGGTATTCACTGCGGCTGTTCACCGGAATGATGCCCCTGACAAAGAGCTTTTTATTCTGTGGGTGATGGGCCGAACGGAGCGGGACGGATGGGATATTGTGGGGTGCACAGAAGCCGAATTTCAGAGATTTTTTTCGTAATTTTTTTATATAAAATAGGGGACTTCAGGAAGCGGTGTTCGGTGAAAAAAAACACTGGATGGATCAGAATGCGGATGGTATAACCGAAGAGAAAGAAATCACAGCGGCAGCCGTAAGCCATCATACAGAACACACAGAGCCCGCGTGATAAAGGAGGAAGTCCGTTATGGAATTAAGAACCGCCGCATCACCGAAGGACGTAAAACACTACACAACAGAACGTCTGAGAGAAGAGTTTCTCGTAGAAACCGTATTTATTCCGGATGAGGTCCGGCTTGTGTACAGTCACATTGACCGGATTATCTTCGGCGGCATCACACCGGTTTCCAAAGAACTGAAGCTGGAAGCCGGCGAGGAATTGAGAGCACAGTATTTTCTGGAGCGCCGTGAGGCCGGCTTCATCAATATCGGCGGTGCCGGCACAATCACCGCAGACGGCACTGCGTACCGGATCGGCGCAAGAGACGGCATGTATGTGGGAAGAGGCACAAAGGAACTGAGCTTCCGGTCGGATGATCCGCAGAACCCCGCAAAGTTCTACATGTGCTCCGGCCCGGCCCATATGACCTATCCGACAAAGCGCATCCTCAAGGACGCAGAAGCAGAGTTTGACTATGACGTCAGGATCCTTCCGGAAAACAAGAAAGAACTCGGAACCCTGGAAGACAGTAATCACCGCACGATCAATAAATACATCCTGCCGGGGCAGGTGGAGTCCTGCCAGCTTGAGATGGGAATGACCCATCTTGAACCGGGCAGTGTCTGGAATACCATGCCGTGCCATACCCATGACCGCCGCATGGAAGTCTATCTGTATTTCGATCTTCCGGAAGACGCGTTTGTCATGCACTACATGGGAGAACCGCAGGAAACCCGCCACATTGTCATGCGCAATGAACAGGCTGTCATTTCCCCGAGCTGGTCCATCCATGCAGGAAGCGGATCGAGAAACTACACCTTCATCTGGGGAATGGTCGGAGAGAACCAGGACTTTGATGATATGGACGATGTCAGAAATCAGGATATTCTCTGAGTACAGCAGAAAGCAGGAGAGCGGGACCGATCCCGCTTTCATTTGGGAAAGGAGTTTCACCGATGACGGAATATATTTTGGGACAGGATATTGAAATCAGGGACCGTTCCTACAGCGGATCTCTTTCCGCGTATATCCTGCACGAAGACGGGAAGCCGTATCATACCTTCCGGACCCCGACGGTGATCATTGAGGGATCCCGGATCACATGCCGGGGATGCACGTTTGAGAATACTGCAGGCTCCGGAAAAGAAGTCGGACAGGCGATCGCACTGTTTCTTGACGGAGATGAGATCGTTCTCGATCACTGTACCGTCAGAGCGCATCAGGATACGCTGTTTCTTGCGCCGCTGCCGGAAACAGAATATGAGAAAGACGGGTTTCTCGGTACGAAGCCGATTCATCCGCGGATCCCGCGTACGGTATATATCCGTCATTGCCTGATTGAAGGAGATGTTGATTTTGTCTTCGGCGGAGCTACTGCCTGGTTTGAGGACTGCGAATTCCGCAGTAACGGGCCGGGCTTTGTGTTTGCGCCTTCGACACCGCAGAATGTGAAGGAAGGATTCATGGTGCGTAACTGCCGCTTTACCTGCACGGATACTGTGCCGGATGGCTCCTGCTATATCGCAAGGCCCTGGCGGGATTACGGAATGGTTCATCTGGAACACTGTGAACTCGGCCGCCATATTCACCCGGATGGATGGCATGACTGGGGAAAAACCGGTGCGCATGACAAAATCCGGTTCAGCGAAACTGCCAGCTTCGGGCCCGGCGCATCCGGGAAACGGCCGGATTATGTGACTGTAATTCCGAGCGATTCCAAAGACAGTCAGTGAACGAATACGAAAACCTGTACGGTATTCCCGTTATCCTGCGGGAGAACGCACAGGTTTTTTTGTCAGTTCAGAGATTCATAGATTCGACGGCAGTTCCTTCCAGAAAGGCATTCATTTCAGAGAACAGCGACTCTTCGACCGTGCGGAGATAAACCGTGACCGTTCCGTTTCCGCCCTGGATCAGGATGCGGATACTGCCGACCGATTCATCGAGAATCTGAAGAAACAGATACAGGCTTCCGTCTTCCAGCGGGAACGTCTGTACGAACAGCCTCTGATGGTAACGGGGATCCCGAATCTCCGATGGATGTTCTGTTGAGACGGGAAACCGGTATACGGCTTCTTCATGGACCAGCGTTACTTTTTCCTTACAAATGGTGCAGGAACGGAATCCGTTTGAATTCGGCAGGAAGCGATAGCTTCCGGAGAGGGCTGCGATCACTGCTGAAAGACTGCCGATATGATTCGGCGCATCCGGACGTGAAGGGGAAGGGGAGACCCTCCCGGCTTCGTTCCGCAGTGCGGTATCGATGCGGTTCATCTCATCCAGAATCATCTGCGAGCCGCCCTGCAGGGACTGTGCGTCTGCGGTCGTTATGATGACAAGATCTTCGTCCGGGAAAAACGCCGCATACTGGCCGCCCATTCCGTACATATAATGTCAGTGAATACAACCTGGACAACATCAATACCGCCAGTAATCTCTTCTTCCTGTATGACAAAACAGGGGAGGAGAAATAC
>CAJOLG010000208.1 GCA_905235315.1 uncultured Solobacterium sp.
GACTAAGATGGTGAGTGTCGAAGTCACCAGAATAGAAAGATGAGGTGTTTTAATATGGCCAAGAAATATGATTCATTGGCGCACACAAAGTATTATACAAGATACCATATTGTGTTCACTCCCAAGTATAGAAGAAAGGTAATATACAATCAGCTGCGGAAAGATATCGCAGGATACATCAAGAAACTATGTGCATACAAAGGGGTGGAGATAATAGAAGGGCATATGATGCCTGATCACGTGCATCTGTTAGTGTCGATACCGCCGAAGATAGCGGTAAGCAGTTTCATGGGATATCTGAAGGGGAAGTTATCGATGATGATCTTCGAGTATCACGGAAACTTAAAGTATAAATACGGCAATAGGCACTTTTGGGCAGATGGATACTATGTGAGTACAGTCGGTCTGAATGAAGCAACAGTGAGAAAGTACATACAGGATCAGGAGAAAGACGATATTGCGAAAGACAAGCTGAGCGTGAAGGAGTACGAGGATCCGTTCGGTGAGGATAAGCAGATCAGAAAAGAGAATCCGAACAAGAAAAAGTAATAAGGCCGTTCACGGCCGGCCACGGTTGTAAGTGCAAAGGTGGCTTCGACATACGGGAGTATGGAAAAGCCAGCGCCTTGAGACGCTGGCTTGCATTCAGAGGCTTATAGCCTCAGAGCAAACCACCCGTTTTACGGGTGGTAATGATTACGGAATGGAATAACCGTTCGGTTGTCTGCGTTCGTAACAGAAATGATCCGGCAGTGGAGTTTCTTACTTATATATTGGAAAGCTGATAGTAATTTACTCGGCGAGTTGGCCAAATATTTTTCGGCGAGTTGGCATCCAGGCTTACGATCCGGATCGTTCCGGATCCGGTCAGAACCGGAACGGAAATCACAGGAATCATAAAGACCCATAACGGGTTTTACCGTAAACGGTGTGTGAATTTTCCGAAAAAACCACCGCAATCAGTGTCATATTGGTATGATTTACAAGGGAATCCCGAAAGGAGTGTCATTTGGATACAAAGAAACTGAAGGTGATTGTGGCCGATACGGCAGCGATCTTTCTGAAAAACGATATCAACGTATATGCAGGCTATGCGACGCTGCGCATCCTGGAAGCGATGATCCCGCTGCTGGTTCTGGTGATCGCAGTACTGAACCTTCTGCCGGGATATAAACCCGAAATGATTGCGGACTTTGTGATTCGTCTCGTTCCGAACATTCCGGAAATCCAGGAGCTTTTTCTGTCGACGATCAACCGCCTTCAGGCACAGTCCAGCGGGCTGCTTGCCTCGGTGGCCGCTGTCACCACGCTCTTTTCCGCCAGCCACGGTATCAACGCCCTGCAGAAAGGACTGCAGAAGGTGGCGATCGATTCCCGGAAAACCCTTGGCGGGAAGATCAAGGCGCTGCTGTTTACCGTCTTCCTCGTTCTGTTTGTGCCGCTGTCCATGATTGTTGTCCTGATCCGGGACAACATGGCACAGAGGATCGGAACCCTGCTTGGCGGAATCGGGCTTGTTATCAATGAAGACAGTATTCTGCGCATATTCCGGCAGGGCCGGATTGCGGTCATGATCGGCTGTCTCTTTCTGATTATCATGACATATACCTATCTTCCGGACGGAAAGCGGCCGATCAGGTCACAGATCCCGGGGGCGGTTCTCTGCGCAGCCTGCTGGATTCTCTTTACGGAAGGGTTTTCCCTGATTATGCCGGTCTTCTGGAAATGGGGATTATACGGTTCGCTGGCATCGCTGTTTCTGACGATCAACTGGCTGCGGGCGATGATCACGATCCTGCTGGCAGGAGACTGCTTCAATACGGCCTGGCAGCGGGTGTATCCAAACCCGGCGGAAACAGAAACTGCTTCGCAAACCCCGGTGAACAGCTGACAGCCGGGGAACGATATTCGTTACTATAATAGTGATTATGAAAAAAACAGGAATCATACTTGTGGGCTGCGTACTGGCAGCCACAGTGACAATGAACACTCCCGCAGCTGCGGAAGGGGAACTTGATACCGCAGGCATTGAATTTGATTTCAACGCGGACGGAGTCACCGACAAAACCGACTGGGAAGAACTGCGAAGCTTTGTGAAAACCTACCGGATGGAAGAGGACGGCACGGTTTATTTCGCAAGCCAGGAAGTGCCCGAAACCATCCGATATCTTCTGAATGATCAATACGGCAGCCGGCAGAGTGAGGGATACGGCATCGATGTTTCCCGCGTGCCGGAGTATTATCTTCCTTCGCTCGGGTTATCCACCCGCGTAAAAAGCCAGGGGAGCTTCGGTACCTGCTGGGCATTCGCAAGTCTTTCTTCGGTTGAAAGCAATCTGCTCTTACAGCGCAGCGGGAAGGCCGGCATACTGGATCCTGCAGGCTATGAACTGAAGCTGAACCAGGAATCGGATGAACTCGATCTGAGTGAGCTGTATCTTGCCTATATTGCATTCTCCCCCGCAAAGGAACCGCAGAGCGGGGAGGGCACGGTACCGCATCTGAAGGAAGACATGCCCAATGCGGTGTTCAGCCTTGGGGGCTTTTCTTCTTCCAGCCAGGAGATCTTTACCTCCTGGAACGGCATTTTGCCCGAAGCACAGGAGCCCTACAAGCCGCTGAAAGCAGATGAAGACGGCGGGGATATCTACGGGCTCTGGAATGAAGCGAAAGATGAAGAAACCGCACCGTTGGCACATGTGCAGAAGTTTGTCTATCTCAATGCGCCGACCATTATGAAGCCGGATCTTGAAGACCGGGTCTACAAATACATCGGCCGGGATGACAACGCCGTGGATCTTATGAAGCAGGCCATGGTGAAGTACGGCGCATTGATGCTGGGATACAAGAGCGACAACTCAAGACCCGATGAAGAGAAAACCGGGGAGTATTACAACTA
>CAJOLG010000209.1 GCA_905235315.1 uncultured Solobacterium sp.
GAAGTTGCCGTGGATGCCGCCGATCGGATCGGTGATAATACCGCCGCCTTCATCGCATACAAGATACGGCTTTACACCGCGCCTCTTCAGTTCCGCCACCAGCTTGGGGCAGCCGTCTCCCGCCCATTCTTCGGTGCAGGAAGAGGAGAGATAAATATCCTGCGGCGGGGGGATACCGGCCGCCAGGAGTTCTTCCACTGCCTGGAAGAAGCCGAACACCGAGCATTTCGTATCGGATGTGCCGCGGCCCCAGATTTTGCCGTCTGCGATATCCCCGGAAAACGGGGGATGGATCCACTCTCCTTCGGCCGGAACCACATCCTGGTGGCTCATCAGTACGATGGGTTTATCGTGGTTCTGTCCCTTCCAGAAGTAGAGCAGGTTGCCGTCGATATCCGTGCGCTCAAGCCGTTCATGCACAAGCGGGAACAGTTCTTCCAGTGTGCGGTGAAAGGCTGCGAAGCGTTCATAATCGACAACACTGTCATAGGATGTCGTATCCACCCGGATCATCGCCGCAAGTTTCTCTGCATAGGCAAGCGCACGATCATCGGCTTCCGGCGCCTTATACGCCGATACCTTTCCCGGGGTAAGAAGCGTCCGCACCACCGCAATCCCAAGCAGTACCAGGATGACCGCAAGCAGAATTCCCAGGATTGTCAGAATTGTCTTGATCATAAGGACCCCTTCCTCCGGAAGATCAGATAGGCAAGGCCAATCGTGATCGCTCCGCTCGGAATGATCATCATGCTGGTCTGGGAAATCAGCGACGGCACGAAGACAAACAGCAGGGTCATCAGAACAAGCGGCACACAGGCCAGCCGGATATTCTTGCGGAAGTACTGATAGGCCATTGCGCCGAAGAGGGCAGGCACAACATTCGCAAATGCCGGCTGGAGTGCCTCGCTCTGAAGAATCGGCTGCAGCGGTACCAGAAGCAGTACGCCGAGCGCAAGCACCACGATGGTCGTCAGGGAAGAAGCCGCGATCGACAGCGTGGAGATGATTTCATTTTCTGCGGTGCCGGACTGGGTGCCGGCAATTTCCCGGGCATTCATTGCGCAGGGAATCTTCATGTTAATGAGATTTCCGGTAATAAATGCAAGATATCCGCCGCCGGCTCCCAGCATCGGGGTGTAAACAAGAAATTCCACTACACTGGAGATGGTCCAGATGAGCCCGACGGAGAGAAAGCCTTTTGCGGCTGCACTGAGATCCGGCATTGCGCCGAGAATCGAACCGATCAGAAACGGAGCCCCCACCAGCATGAACAGCGTGAGTGCGCTGGCTGCTCTTCCGAGCAGATGGGTCCGTTTGTTATATGCTTCAAAATATGTCTTTTCCTGCATCATGTTCACCTCCATCCGCTCAGAACAGGATCGCCGCCAGCATGCCTACAAGCATACTTCCGGCAATCGAGAAACTTTCCAGCCAGACCATGTGCTTCTTCTCCGAGAAGTAGAGGAAGACGGCCATCACCGCAGCGGATACCGCTGCCACGATGATGGGGGTAAGATCCCCGCGGAAGGTAAGCACGCCTTCGGAGGAGACAAACCCTCCGATATAGCTGCCGATATATGCACTGACAAGGCCGATAAACATCGCGACCATGGCGGAATCCCCGAATCCCGGCTTTCCCTTTGAATCGGGGGTTTTATTGCCGGACAGTTTTTTCAGATAGGCTTTATTGAAGAAAAACGACAGGATCATGCCCCACATGATGCAGACACTCATCAGAAAGGCGATGGTCGCAAATGCGCGGGGTGTCATGGCAGCTGCACTGAGCGAGGAAAGCCCGACCTGTTCTGCGGCAGCCTGGGCAACCTGGGTTTCATAATGCAGGGCACCGATGACCGAAAGCCGCAGCCAGGGCCATGGCGTACCGAGGCTTCCCGACAGTGCAATGACGCCAAGCAGGATTCCGATGCTCGGCAGAACCGAGAAGGTCACACTCGATGTCAGGGCACGGTTCAGCTTTGCGCGGTCCATCCCGATCATCAGTCCGGCGCGGTAGGCGCGGACCATGAATATCACGCAGACAACCGCGACAAATGCGATGATGAGACCGCAGATCAGATAGAGGGAAGGGCTGTTCAATTGTGAAATCATAGTTTTATCCTCCTTTTGACAGCAGCGGCAATTACAGGCTGTTGAGAAACTCCTGAATCAGATGATTTACCTGATCCGGGGCATCGGTATTGGAATTGTGTCCGGCGTCTTTGATAAAGACAAGCGGGATGCCGGTCTTTTTATGCCAGGCTTTGTTGTATCGGATGGTGGAACCCGCATGATCCTTTTCGCCGCAGATCAGTAATGCCGGGCAGGGGATCACATACGGCCTGTCTGCTTCCATTGCCTCCCCCAGCATCCGGAATCCATGACCGCAGATTGCGGCATAGCGGTTCTGATCGCCGTCATACGTCATCATGATGTCGTGCATCAGCTGCCGGCCATACGGGGTTTCCGCAATCCCTTCCGAACCAACCCTGAGCAATGACTGCCATGGCCAGTACCGGTAAACCGGCTCCATCCGTTTCAGGAGCCAGATTTCCGCGGCAGTGACATAACTTCGCTGCAGGGGAGCGGAATCAATGGAAATGAATCCCCTCAGTTTTTCCGGATACAGTTCGGCATACATCTGTGCGACATAGCCGCCCATCGATTGGCCGATAAGCACCGGGTTCACAATGCCTTCCTTCTGCAGGATGCCGTCCAGCCACCGGGCTTTGTCCGAAAGATCAAATTCCGGCCGGAACGGCCAGGATGATGCATGTTCCGGGGGATCCCATACCAGAACCCGATATGTTTTTTCAAAGTGTTCGATCTGTTTTTCAAACAGGCGGTGATCGGCAGTAAGACCGGGAAGAAAAATAAGCGCCGT
>CAJOLG010000210.1 GCA_905235315.1 uncultured Solobacterium sp.
ATATGATCCGTCAGTTTTGCGAATCCGCATTCATCATCGGTGTATGGGTGACAACAGACCTTGAAACCTGTTTAAGACGCGATGAAACCCGCTCCCGCACGGTGGGAGAAGAGAATCTGCGCCGGATTGCGGCGGAGTTTCGGGAGCCGAAGCTTGAAGAGGGGTTTGATATTCTGGAGGAACGGGACAAAGACGGCCGTCTCTGCAAGCGGACCGTGCGTCCGGGAATACCGGAGAACCTTGGCCTTCTGCCGGGAGAAGAACCGGCATACAGGCAGTGAAAAATGCGGATTTTATGCGATAAAAAGCGGAAAATGATTGACTCTGTTTTGGGGATTGCATAAAATAAATCTTGGCTCTTTTCAGCCAAATGTGGCCCCGGTAAAACCACATATGGAGGAATATTGAAATGATGCGTCAAACCACGATGATCAAGCCGAGTGAAGTGAAACGCACATGGTATGTCGTTGATGCGACAGACTGCACACTCGGACGTCTTGCGTCTCAGGTTGCGTCGGTTGTTCGCGGAAAGAACAAGCCGACTTACACCCCGCATGTTGACTGCGGCGATTATGTTATCGTCGTCAATGCGGACAAGGTAAAGATCTCCGGAGATCAGGATGCGAAGAAGTACTACTACAGCCACTCGATGTATCCGGGAGGACTCCGTGTACGTTCCACAAAGGAAATGCGCGAGAAGTACACTGTTGAATGGGTCGAGAAGGCAATCAAGGGAATGCTTCCGCACAACAAACTCGGAGATGAGATGCGCCGTCACGTATTTGTTTACGAAGGCCCGGATCATCCTCATGCAGCTCAGAAGCCTGTAGAGCTGAAGATCAAAGACTAAGGAGAGGAGAACAGACAATGGCAACGAAGAAGAAAGCGGCAGTTACCTACATCGGTACCGGACGCCGCAAACAGTCCACAGCCCGTGTCTTTATGACTCCCGGCACAGGCACAATCACGGTCAACGGAAAGACTCTGGAAGAGTATCTCCCGCAGGCAACCCTGCGTATGATCGTAAACAGCCCCCTCGTAGCGACCGAGACAGTGGGCCAGTTCGATATTAAGATCAATGTCGTAGGCGGCGGCTATGCCGGCCAGGCAGGTGCGATGCGCCACGGTATCGCGCGTGCTCTGCTCGAGGCAAGCGATGACTACAGACCGATCCTGAAGAAAGCTGGCTTCCTGACACGTGATGCCCGCGAGAAGGAGCGGAAGAAGTACGGTCTGAAGGGTGCGCGTCGTGCACCGCAGTACTCGAAGCGTTAATCGAGCGACAAAAACAAGATCCGAAAGAACCTGGAAATACATCATTTCCGGGTTTTTTCATGGGTTTGCAGTTTTGCGCAGGGCAATGCCCCAAACCAATCCCGAAGCGGCCGGTCAGACAGTCCTGATCGGCCGTTTCTGCTTCCTGTCGGTTCGCCCCGGAACGGGTTTCCGGTGCCGAATCGGAAAAATTTCAAAAAGATTCCCATTACAGCGGGGATTTTCCTGTTTCTGAGGCAATAAGGAAAGCAGGAGGACAATGTTTATGAAACGAAAACTCAGAACCTGGGTGAAGGTAACAGCTGCGGTGATCTGGCTGTGCGGGCTTTCCGCTGCCGCAAGCTGCGCAAACGCATCGATCCCAGCGACAGCCGGTCAAACCATGCCGGAACCCGCAGGAAACCGTTTCCTTGCGGAACATTCAGCTTCCGGGGCGTTGGCCAAGACAGAACAACGTCACGGGGCAGAGGAGATTCTGTTTGTGCCGCGGCTGTTCAGGGAGGTCATCAGTATCTGACATGATGACACTGCTTCAGCGGGAAGAGATCCGCAGAGGACGGGAAGCGCATCTGAGTGAAGAAGCGATGGCGGTCTTTGCGGATCCCCGGCTCAACTATCGGAAGATGCGGGTGCTGCGCACCGCCCTGAATGACGGAATCGATCCCGGTCTTTTGAAACCGCTGGCACGGACATGGATTCCGGAATGGAAGCTTGAAGAACTGACGGAAGAGATCCGGAAGGGGAACCTTCCGGAACCGCCGGGGCGTCCGTTCCCGCTGCGTATGGTTCTTGCGGGGATCTTCGCAGCAGGACTGTGTCTGCCGCTTCCGTTTCTGTTATCACCCCAGGATGAACCGGAACTGGAGCTTACCGCAGAGGAAGTCCGGCTGTCCTGCGGAATGACGTTCGACCCGGCAGCCTATGTGCGCAATGCGGACGCTGTGGAGGAAGCAGGCGGGGTGCTGATTCTTCCGGAAGCCTTTACCGCAGACATGCCCGGCACCAGGCTTGTACAATACCGGCTCGAAGGAAACGGAACCACAATGCGCCGAAATCTCAGGATCACCGTCACAGATGAAACCGCCCCGGTGCTGAAACTGAAAACCGAAAAAACAGAGCTCCTGAAAGAAGCCCCGTTTTCCTGTCAGAGTTATGTGTTCAGCGCAGAAGACAATGTCGACCGCGATCTGAAGGACCAGGTGATCTGCAGCGATGTTCTGCAGGATACCGAAACCCAGGAGGTTCGTTATACCGTGAAAGATTCCGCAGGCAATGAAGCGCACGCCACCTTGGCGGTGCACTTTGCGGATTACGGAGAACCCCTGCGTGAAGCAGAAACCGAACGTGTGGCTTCTGTGTCCCCGGCGGCTTCCGTTCCGGCGCGCACTGCTCCGCCGGTCACCGTGATCGAACCGGTCTTATCGTGAGGAATCTTTTGCGCCGGCAAAACCGTAGGCGGAATCCGCATGTCTTGCGGCGTTGAGAATCGCCTCTGTCATGGCATATGCGGCCAGGATGCCGACCGCAGTCACATCCGCCGCGGCGGTACCGGAAGTCATCGCATG
>CAJOLG010000211.1 GCA_905235315.1 uncultured Solobacterium sp.
TTCAGCAGATAATGAGTCGGATCAAGGGCATCAAGGTCAAAGTTTTCCGGTTTGAAATCTTCTTCCGCCGCATCCCCGACTACAACCCGAAGACTCCGCAGCGTACAGTTCCCCGAGGTATCGCACGCTTTCAGACTCGCGTTGTAAATGCCGGGTTTATCCCGGTCCGCATCCCCTGCCAGCGTTACTTCAACCGCATTTGCAGGGTCGTAGTTGTCTTTCACGGCATATGCAGGATATGCCCAGTCTTCTCCGGTCTTCGTAAAACAGACAACACCCTCATCCATTGTGATCTCAGGGGGTTCCATGTCCGCCACAACGGAATCAATGGACACCGTGCGGAGCGGAATTCCGAGAATCTTGCATGTATACCTGATCTGATAGGTACCGACTTTTGTGATATCGGTAGTGTCAGTGACGGAAATCCGATTGGAAACATCCATCCCAAACAAAGAAGCAGAAACACCGGGAACCGGGGATTCCGCATTGCCGTAAAGTGTGATCACCGAATCTGTATCCGGCCGGATTGATATGCCGGAATAAAGAAGCAGTCCGATAAGCGAAGCTGCCGCTGCCGCACCGGCGATGATAGCTGCGGTGCGCTTCTCCATCAGCGTTTCTCCTTTGGTTTCAGGAAGCAGACCGGAAGCGCGCACAGCGCCGCGGCTGTGATCGCAAAGACACGATGCGTAAACCATACGTGTACAATGGAATGATTGCGGATTACATAGTACCAGACAAACGGATAGCAGCCGATGATCAGAATCGGGAGAATCTTCGATCCCGAAACGGAGAATCTGAGCCGGCCGCAGATCAATGCGATGAGAAGGATAACTGCAAGCAGTCCCAGAAATGCAGGGACCGGTTTGGGAAAGATCGCCTGAAAATTCTCACGGAGAACATTCAGATAGGTCATATTGCGGTTTACCACTTCCCCGGTGCTGCGGAGTCCCACCGCGCCGAGTCCGTCCGCCACAAAATCATATCCGGTAAAGGCAGATCCGATCAGCCATTTGAGCACCCACATTCCGGCATATCCGATCACCCAGTCGATACTCAGACGGATCACATTGAGAATGTGACGGAATACCCCGTCCTCCCTGAGAAACACATACAGGATCAGCGGAATGCCGAGGGATACCAGCGGATAGGACATCAGGTCAAAATAAGCAACCGCGATGCCGGTCCAGACGAACACAATCCACCAGCGGTTCCGTTCATCAAGCTGTTTTCGATGCCGCAGCATCACGATCATCGCGATCAGCGCAATGCAGTAAACGGCAGAAAACTGAAACGAGATCACAAGGGTCACCGGATTCATGACAAACAGCCCCATACCGATGGCAGCACACACCAGCGGTCCGCATTCACGGTACAGCAAAATCATCAGCCAGCACAGCAGAATCATCTGCACTCCCATATTGATGAGGCGCATCTCCGGAATATCAAACACCAGAAGAAGCGGCTTCATCCAGACAAGATAGCCATGCCAGTATCGGCCGTAGACCACCTGCTCATAGCCTTCATACAGCGGTTCGCCGCCGGCAACCCGCAGAAGCCACTGACAGCTGTCATCCGTATCCGCCCACCCGACGTAGGCATTGATCATCGCATCATAAAGCAGGTCTCCGGTGCCGGGATTGATTGCGATATCCGCCATCAGGGAATCCGTAAAGTTATCCGACTGCGTATTGAGCAGATCGGCCGCCCAGTACCGGTAGCTGCCTTCGGATTCCAGCAGTTCCCTGGAGCGGTTGATATTATTTACCATGCGTGTCTTCGGTATTGCATACACGCCCACAATCAGAAGAAACCCTACAGCCGAAGCAATAACCAGGCTCTCAATAATGCCAAAGATTCGTTTTATCATACGTCCTGTTTCTCCTCGTGATACTCCTGTTCGGTGTTGACCGACCAGACGTTCGACTTATCATGAATTTCGTTAAGGATGTTTTTAACCGCTTCAAAACTGGTGCACATACTGTGGTCGATATTGTTGTAGCGATGCTGGCCGTTGCGGCCGACACAGTAAAGGTTGTCGATCGTATTGAGGTAGCGGATCAGTGTGTCGATCTCACTGTAGGTGTCAAAATAGGCCGGATATGCTTTCTTTACGCGCTCTACATGGGTATCCAGCACATTGTTGCGGCTGTCAATGAGATTGAGATTCACCATCTCACGCACACCCAGTGCCGCAAAATCGTCGTCTGTTGAATTCCAGAGTTCATCTCCTTCATTGCAGAAATACTCGAGTCCGATCCAGACGGTATGTTCAAGGTCTTTGACCATGTAGGGACTCCAGTTGTTGTAGATCTGGAACCGTCCCATTTTGACACTGCGGTCATGTACATATACCCAGTTGTCGGGAACGATATTGCCGACGGTTTTAAGATCGGTCTCATTTTTCAGATTCAGTTTGTTTACAAGGACACCGACGGTCATATAATCCCGGTACGGAAGACCCTCCGCGATGCGGCGCTCTTCCTCCGGCACATCATTCATTCCGGCAATCAGGTCTTTGATCGGCATGGAGGAGATCACGATATCTCCCGCATATTCGGTTTCTGTTCCGTCTGTTACGGCAACGACACCGGTCAGCCGGTTGTCTTCCCCTTTTCGGATGCCCGTGACCTTTGTGTTTTTAAGAATCGTTCCGCCCATGCGGATCACTTCTTCCGCCGTCACATCCCAGAGTTCGCCGGGTCCGAGTTTGGGATAGGAAAACTCTTCAATCAGGGACGTCTCAATTTCGCGGTCTTTCCTGTCGAACTGTTTTTCCAGTGCGTTTTTCAGTACCGCAAAAATCGAAAGTCCCTTTACCCGC
>CAJOLG010000212.1 GCA_905235315.1 uncultured Solobacterium sp.
AGGATCGAGTCACCGACATAGTTGTAATGCGGCACCTGAACGTGGTCAAAGAGAATGACGTTCTTCAGTTCAACGGAATTGCCGACAACGCAGTCCGCGCCGACAAGCGCACTTCCGCGGATAAACGCACAGTGGCGGACCTCCGTATTGGGTCCGATGATGCACGGCGCTCCGAGATATGCGGAAGGAAATACTTTGGCGCTCTTATGCACCCAGACATTTTCTTCTCTCTGCTCATACTCTTCCGGGAGTGTTTTACCGAGTTCAATAATGAACTCCTTGATGCCTTTCAGCGCCTCCCACGGATATTCAAACTGTGAAAGATAATCTTTTGCGAGTGTGTGGTCGAGATCATACAGGTCCTCAATCCGATACATAATTAACCCTCATTTCTGTTTTTCTACACAATTATATTCCATCCGGCATAAATGTCATGCATTTATGTATTCTCTTACGGCGGAAAGTGCGGCGCATCGACCGAAAAAAACACAGTTCCGGATATCGGGACTGTGTTTCTGTTTTATGCCATTGCCGAAGCTGTCTTTACACGGACTTCATATTCTCCGTCTTTGGCGTCAACGATGAGTGTCTTGCCCGCAAGTGTCGGATCCTCAAGGATCTTCTTTGCGACAAGCGTTTCAATCTCACGCTGAATATGACGCTTCATCGGACGGGCACCGAATGTCGGATCCGTACCGTAAAGAATGATATTATCCTTTGCGGCATCCGTCACTTCAAGTTCAATGTCCTTCTCTGCGAGACGGCCTCTCAGCTGATCAAGGAACTTGTCCGCAATCAGCTTCATGGTATCTGTGCTCAGGGCATTAAACACGATGACCTCATCAATCCGGTTGACAAACTCCGGCTTGAAGAAGCGATTCACCTCAGCGCGGTAATCTTCCTCGCGCTGATTGGGATCGGTTTCAAACGCGTACTGTGAACCGAGATTGCTGGTCATGATGATGATCGTGTTTTTGAAATCCACGACCACACCCTTGGAGTCTGTGACACGTCCGTCATCAAGGATCTGAAGCAGGACATTGAATACATCCGGGTGTGCCTTTTCCACCTCATCCAGAAGAACGATGGAATACGGGTTCCGGCGGATCGCTTCCGTCAGCTGACCGCCTTCATCATAGCCGACATATCCCGGAGGCGCTCCGATGAGACGCGATACGCTGAATTTCTCCATATATTCGGACATATCGATCCGAACGATCTTTGATTCATCATCGAACAGCTGCTCCGCAAGGGCCTTGGCAACCTCGGTTTTACCGACACCGGTCGGCCCGAGGAAGAGGAAGCTTCCCAGCGGACGGTTCTCATCCTGAATCTGTGCCTTGGAACGCATAATCGCATCACTGACCAGTTTCAGTGCTTCATCCTGCCCCATGACCCGGGATTTCAGGAATTCCGGAAGATGCAGGATCTTCTGACGTTCCGTACTCATCAGCCTGGATACTTCAATATGCGTCCAGCGGCTGACCACTTTGGCAATCAGTTCTTCATCAACCGCCTGCTGGATCAGCATGTCGGACGATTCAATCTTCTCCGCTTCGCTGATCCGCTTTTCAAGTTCCGGAATCCGGTCATACTTGAGTTTTGCGGCAAGCTCATAATCGGTATCATTCTCTGCCTGCTTCAGCTGCAGTTTCGCCGCATCCAGTTCGCTGCGGTCCTGTTTCAGCTGGTCAATGGATTCCTTCTCCCGGATCCACTGATCATTCAGGGCTGTTTCCTTTTCTTTCAGATCCGCAAGTTCGCGTTCAATATCATCTCTGCGGTCCTGAGCCTTATCTCCGGTTTCCTTTTTCAGAGAAGTAAGCTCAATCGTCAGTGTCATGATCTTGCGTGAGATCTCTTCCAGCTCTTCCGGTTTGGAATCGATCTCTACGCGGAGACCCGCGCAGGCTTCATCGATCAGGTCGATCGCCTTGTCCGGCAGGAACCGATCCGTGATATAACGGTTCGACATATTCGCTGCCGCGACGATTGCGTCGTCTTTGATCTGAACGCCGTGATGGCTTTCAAACCGTTCTTTCAGACCGCGGAGAATCGCAATGGTATCCTCGACAGACGGTTCTGTAACCATGACTTTCTGGAACCGGCGCTCGAGCGCACGGTCTTTTTCAACATATTTGCGGTACTCATCAAACGTTGTAGCACCGATACATTTCAGTTCTCCTCTTGCCAGCATCGGCTTCAGGAGATTTGCGGCATCCATGGATCCTTCGGTTTTTCCCGCACCGACAAGATTGTGAATCTCATCAATGAAGAGAATAATCTCACCATCTGCCTTCTTGATCTGATCAAGTACGCCCTTCAGACGCTCTTCGAATTCGCCGCGGTATTTCGCACCGGCGATCAGAGAGCCCATATCAAGTTCGATAAGACGTTTATTCGCAAGACCCAGCGGAACATCGTTTTCCATGATCCGCCATGCCAGGCCTTCAACGATTGCGGTTTTACCGACACCCGGTTCTCCGATCAGAACCGGATTGTTTTTGGTCTTTCTTGAAAGGATCTCAATAACCCGGCGGATCTCATCGTCCCGGCCGATAACCGGATCGATCTTGCCGTCTTTGACATCCTGTACAAGGTCACGTCCGAACTTCTGCAGAGCGTCAAGCTGGCTTTCATTTGTCTTTTCATCCATCTTCATCCCTCCTCTGCGTTCTTCATCCGCTTTCATAACATCGTTTTCATTGAACCGGAACTCCTTTTTCATCTGGCGGCAGACCTCGCTGTTCGTCTTCAGAAGTCCCATCAGGTATACGGCGGTACTCATATATGTATCGCCCTGTGTTTTCATTATAAATCCAGCGCTTTGGAATAGCCTTCTACCGTGTAACGGTTGAAAATCGGCTGTCCGTCGGAATCAGGCACTACCGCAAGGCGGTTGAGATATTCCTCCACAAATGTTATCAGTGCCTGTTTGTCAAGCTTGAGACGGGACCATATTCCGTCCATTCCGCTGTCTTCCAGCATCGCAAGCAGAATATGTTCCGGCGCAAGTTCCACGTTATGGTTTTCCTGCTTTGGTCATCGCCTCAAGAAAGATCTGCTGAAGCGCCTCTGTCATTTTTTCAATATTCATATCAACAGTTCCTCCTTCCCCGCATAACGCGGAAACTGATTCACCCCTTTAATTACATCCCGAACGATTTTCTGAAACGGTCCCAGATGTTTTCTTTCCCCGGTTTGTCTTCAAGCTCACGCAGCTGTTCATAGAGCTGCTTTTCCTTGGCAGTAAGTTTCTTATCAATCTGGATTCTTACGGTGCACAGCTGGTCGCCTGGTTTTCCTCCCCTGGAATCAGGCACACCCTGGCCCTTGAGCCGAAGCTGTGTTCCTTCCTGCGTTCCGGCCGGTACTTTCATCGACACTTCACCGTTAATCGTAGGCACATCCAGTGTCGTACCGAGTGTCGCATCAATTGCCGAAATCGGAATCTCAAGCAGGATGTTCTTTCCGTCACGGATGAACTTGTTATGCGGCCGCACCATGATCTCAAGATAAAGATCTCCGTTCGGCCCGCCGTTGGCTCCCCGGCCTCCTTTGCCGGCTACCCGCAGGCGCTGTCCGCTTTCAATTCCCTTCGGAATCCGGATTTCCACAGTCTGTGCTTTGGTTTCATAGCCCTTGCCGGCACACTTCGGACATACTTTCCGGATTTTCTTTCCGGTGCCGTGACAGTCAGGGCATACCCGCTGGCTCTGCACAACTCCAAGCATCGAACGCTGCTGTGTCATGACGGAACCGCGGCCGCGGCAGGTGGAACAGGTTTCAATATCGGAAGGCGAAGCCGCCCCGGTGCCGCCGCAGGCGGAACAGGTTTCATCCACATTAATGCGAATCGTCTTTGTCGTTCCGAAACATGCTTCCATGAAATCAATATCCAGCCGCTTCAGAAGGTCGTCGCCCCGCATCGGTCCGGTGCTGGCACGCGAGCTGCGCCCGCCAAATCCCATATCGCCGCCGAAAAACGAAGAGAAAATATCACTGAAATCTTCAAATCCGGCGCCGGAGAATCCACTGAATCCGCCGGCCCCCTCCATTCCGGCAAACCCGAACTGGTCGTAGTTTGCCCGTTTCTGCGGATCACTGAGCACCTCATAGGCTTCGTTGATTTCCTTGAACTTTTCTTCCGCATCGGGAGCTTTGTTTACATCCGGATGATACTTTTTGGCAAGTTTCCGGAATGCTTTCTTTATTTCATCTTCCGAAGCGCCCTTTTTAATTCCAAGTATTTCGTAATAATCTCGTTTTTCAGCCATCGTTTACCTCCCAGCCGATACTTGCCGCAAATGCGGCCAATCCGTTTCCTCCGGTCACCCGGACACGCGGAAGCGCAAGCGGATCCATCGAAGGATTGATCCGGCCGCCTTCTGTGGTGAACGCAAGTTTCCCTCCCGCGTCACGGACGATCGACTCAGCATTGTCGTTAATATCTCCAAACGGGTAACAATACACAAACCCGCCGTCCACATAATCAAAGGACCGTAATGTATCTTCCACACCTGCATCATGATCCATGCACATCAGCAGCCCTCCGTGCCCCATTCCGGAACATCCTCCGGTATGGGTCAGGAATCCGTGAGACTGCAGTTCCATGCCGTTTTCCCGCATTTCCCACAGTTCATACGGCATCTCTGCCGGCTGCCAGCCGCAGATCACAAAGTTGGTCGCATGAATGCCGTACTTTACAAATACCGGCATTGCATATTGGTGAACACTTGGATCCGCATCATCGATCGTGACTGCGATACTGTGTTCCGGAAGAATCGCTCTTCCTTCCATCCAGTAAAGAAGTTCGCGCATCGAACATGCATGGAACCCGTTTTCACGGATATAGTTCAGCTGTTCATCGAGTTCATTCACCTCAACATAGTTGCCGTCCACCCGGCGCCCGCCGTCCTCTGTGCTGTAGAAGAAGTGATACATCAGCACCGGAATCTCGGCAGCCGCAGGTTCCTGCGTACGGTCAGCAGGTTCCGTGGAAGCGACATCCGTTTCGCTGATATAGTAGACAGCGTTCTGGTAACGGATACCGTACTTCCCGTCTTCACCCGGCTTTACATAGACCGGAAATACACACTCCCGGTCGATTTGAGCCGC
>CAJOLG010000213.1 GCA_905235315.1 uncultured Solobacterium sp.
TTTTTGACACGATTCCGTTTCTGCATAATGTACTATCTGAATAAAAAAACCACCATCGGTGGTTTTGGATTAAGCAGAGAGAACTTTTCTTCCCTTAGCTCTGCGTCTTGCCAGGACTTTACGACCGCCGACTGTGCTCATACGAGCTCTGAAGCCGTGGTTTGCTTTGTGTTTTCTCTTGCTCGGCTGGTATGTTCGTTTCATTCATGCCACCTCCCGTCATTTTTTGAACAATCGCTTTAATATAATACGGGTGCCGACCACGGTTGTCAATGAAATGTTTGCGTAACCCCCGTAAATACGGCGTTTATACGCAGAAAAAGCACCGGGAGTTCCCGGTGCTTCGTGTCTGTAGATTAGATTACTCCGGATCGTTGTAGATCGGGTTGATGCCGGTATAGTGCGCAACCCGCACATGGATCGCACCGTCATCGAGCGGACCTTCCGCCATGATGATTTCACCGTCCTGGGAATAATCGCCGGTATCGATGAACGACGGGCTGAGCCAGACCCCCGCACCGCGGCGGTTGGCAGTGTTGATGTACTCTTCCAGCTCGTAGTACTTTTTGCCGTCCCAGTCATGGCCGTCAAAGGTGAACGGGCCGAGGCTGACGACATAGTCTACCGCAGCTTCCGGCTTGAAGTTGCCGGTTTCGTTAAAGATGACATAGTCACGCGGGTAGTACGTGCTGTACTGGGTGGTTCTGGTGCCTTCCCATACGCCGTAGGCATGGAGGGCACGCTTGAAGTCATACTCGCTGTAGCCGGCCATATTGGGGATGTAGATATCCTGGCTCGGTTTCGGGGTCGGTGTAGGAGCCGGCGCAACCTTCTTGGTGACCAGCAGGGTAATCGTGCTGTTCGGGTTGATGTAGCCCGAAGAAGGGTTCTGCGCCAGGATGATGCCGCTCTCCTTGTCGGTTACCTGCTGTTCGGTAACCGCAACCTTCAGATTGGCGGTGGCGTTGTACTGGGAGTTGATGGAATTGAGCCAGCCCATGAAGTTGCCCTGATACTGCAGGCCGGTGTAATCCTTGACGGGAATCGGGCCGACGGAGATGTAGCACCGCATGATATCACCCATTTTCATAACACCGCTGTTCGGCTCATTCCAGTAGATGGTGCCGCTCTTTGCGGCGTTCCAGCACTGGATCATGGAGATCTGGATGCCGTTCTGCGCACCCCAGGCCTCGGCCTGATCACGGGTCTTGCCGATCATACTGACGGCCTGAACCTGATTGCCGGTGGAGAGCACAACCTGGATGTGATCGCCCTTTACGATCTCAGCGCCTGCCTGCGGGGCATAGCTGACCACATAGCCGGCGGGCACGGTTGCGCTGTTTTGCGCGGCGTAATCGATGGTGATCTGGTTCGTGTTGGCCCATTCTTCTGCCTGTGCCTTTGACCAGTTGGCCATGTTGGGAACGGTTACCGCAACCCCGGCCTGTTTCGGATCGCCGGAGATCTGGATGATCACAACCTGGGAGCGGTATGCCTTGCCGTCTTCGATATTGGTTCCGAGATACTGTCCGACCGGAACATCTCTCCGGTAGACATATTCAACACTGACCTTTTCAAAGTGTTCATCGATAAACCACTGCTGGATGTCTTCAATCCGCCAGCCGGTGAAATCCGGCAGCTCGATCAGAATGTTCGGGTCCGTACCGTTGGAGATGGTAAGGGTAAGGCCTTCTTCGCCAATCTCTTCGCCGGCCGGAATCGACTGCCGGAAGATTTTGTCCTTCGGTACGGTCTCGTTGTATTCATATCCATAGAACACGGTATTCGGATCGACACTGTTTTCTTCGATCCAGGCCTCCGCATCGGTTTTTGTCAGTCCGAAAAAATCCGGAACCGTTACCGCAGCCGGTTTTTCTTCCGGTTTTGAGCCGCAGCCGAAGAGAGATACCGCAAGAACCGCCGAAAGCATGGTTTTCAGCAGACTGTTGTTTGTTTTCATATCGGTTTTTACCTCCTGAAAGAGAGCGGTACACAATAATGTTTTTTGCCTCTTTCTGCTTAGTTATACTACAGAATCCGGGTGTTTGTCTCACCGATTGTCAAAACCGGCATTCTCTGCAGAATCCCCGCAAAAATCGGCGATAATCAGGATATGATTAATAGGAATCAAGAGGGAGGTGCCCGGATGGATTACAGCGAAGTACTGGAAGAAGCGAAGAAGCATATCGGACCCAACTGTAAGGTGTGTCCGGTCTGTAACGGGATCGCCTGCGGAAATACCATGCCCGGGCCGGGCTCCAAGGCACCGGGACTCGGCGCAAATGACAACTACAACGCCTGGCGGAAGATCCGGCTGAACATGGATACCATCACCGAGCTTAGACCGATGGACACCGCCATCGAATTCTTCGGACGGACGCTTTCCTTTCCGTTACTGACGGCGCCGGTCGGATCGACCCGGATTCATTTCACACCGGAGAGCGATGTGACGGACTTCAATGATCAGTGCTTTGCGGCGTGTAAGAGCCGCGGGATTCTTCATGCCTACGGCAACGGAATGACCGATGAGGTGTTTGAAAAGACCATCGCTGCTTCCTTATCCCATGACAATACCGGCATCCCGGTATACAATCCGGATTCGGTGGAGAATATCAAACGGCTGATGGACCTGTATCAGGGAAAGCAGATGCCCATTGCCATGAGTATTGTGGTGGACAGTGCAGGGCTTCCGCATCTCAACAGCTGTATGGGAGGCCGGGGCGGCACGAAATCCATAGAGGATTTAAAAGAATTAAAAGAATATATGAAGCTGCCGATGATCGTAAAGGGAGTGATGACGGTCAAGGGAGCAGACGAAGCCGGCGCAGACGCCGTCATTGTGTCCAACCACGGCGGCCGGGTATTATCCGACACCCCGGCAACCGCAGAGGTGCTGCCGGAGATCGTGGATGCGGTAAAGGGGAAAACGAAGATCCTGGTCGACGGCGGGATCCGCTCCGGCGTGGATCTGTTTAAAGCGCTGGCCATCGGGGCAGATGCCTGTCTGATCTGCCGCCCGGTGGTGATTGCCTATTACGGTGCGGGGCAGGAAGGCATTGAATGTTATCTGGATAAGATCAAAGCAGAGCTGATGGATACGATGTACATGTGCGGTGCTGCCTCAATCCGCGATATTTCCCGGGATATGATCCGGCTTCCGAAATAAGCGATGATGAAACGGATCGTATGTATCGGGGATTCGAATACCTACGGGTATGACCCAAGGTCGTATCTCTCGGACCGTTATGAAAAAAAGGTCCGCTGGACCGGACGGCTGGAAGAAGCCGGCTATGAGGTGATCAATCTCGGCATGAACGGGGCGTGTATTCCCCAGGACGGGAAACGGGTTCTTTCCGTATTACAGCAGAATGAACCGTATGACTGCGGTGTTGTGATGCTGGGCAGTAATGATCTTCTCGAAGGATGTACCGCCAAAGAGGCCGGGCAGAGAATGTACCGGTTTCTCGAAGATCTGCCGAAGAAGATCCTGCTGGTTTCGCCGGTGCCGTTTCAGGCCGGGCAATGGGTTTCTTCGTCTGCGCAGATCGAAGAATCAAACCTGCTCGCCTATGAATACCGCAGGACTGCAGAACTTCTGCAGATCCGGTTTGCGGATGCGGCAGACTGGAATGTGACGGTATCCTATGACGGCGTGCATTATCTGCCGGAAGGCCATGCGGCGTTTGCGAAGGGGATTGCGGCAGAGCTTGAATCGATATGGGAGAACCATCCTTTCTGAACAGAAGGATCGGAAACTGGTATAGTTAAAGCAGGATATGCGATTGCGAAGGAAAGCGGAACACTCTTATGAAAGT
>CAJOLG010000214.1 GCA_905235315.1 uncultured Solobacterium sp.
CCGCAAGGAGAATCACGGCACAGACAAGACAAATTCCCAGTACAAGTACCGGGAATTTGATCTTTCTGCGTTTTTTAGTTCTTTTCCGTGAAGTCGGCATCGACGTAGTCGTCACCGGAAGCAGACCCGGCATTCCCGGCGCCGGCTGCACCGCCGTTCTGATACATCTGCTGAGCCATGGCATTCGCTGCCTGCTCAAGTGCATCAAGTTTGGTCTTCAGGCTGTCCATGTCGTTGTCATCGATTGCCTTCTGCAGTTCATCGCGGAGCTTCTGAACTTCTTCTTTCTGTTCCGGTGTAACATTGGCGTTTTCTGTCTTAAGCGTTTCGTCAATCTGGTTGATATAAGCCTCCGCTCTGTTGCGGGTCTCAATATCTTCCTTGCGCTTGTCATCTTCCGCCTTGTGCATTTCTGCTTCCTTGACCATCCGATCGATTTCTTCTTCGGAGAGGCCGGAGGAATTGGTAATCGTAATGGACTGTTCCTTGCCGGTTCCCTTATCCTTTGCGCTTACATGCACGATGCCGTTGACATCGATGTCAAAGGTAACCTCGATCTGCGGAACACCACGGCGAGCCGGCGCAATACCGTCAAGCTGGAAGTTTCCGAGTGTCTTGTTATCATTTGCCATCGGGCGCTCACCCTGCAGGACATGGATATCAACCGCCGGCTGATTATCCTGTGCAGTGGAGAACACCTGCGACTTGGATGTCGGGATCGTTGTGTTGCGCGGAATCAGGGTTGTCATAACACCGCCGAGGGTCTCGATACCGAGGGACAGCGGTGTGACATCAAGCAGAAGTACATCGTTGACATCGCCGCCGATAACACCGCCCTGGATCGCTGCGCCGATTGCGACACATTCATCCGGGTTAACGCTCTTGTTCGGTTCCTTGCCGAGTTCTTTGCGGACCGCTTCCTGAACGGCAGGAATCCGGGTGGATCCGCCGACCAGAAGGACATTGTCGATATCACTGCTGGTGAGTTTGGCATCCTTGAGTGCCTGACGTACCGGAACCATGGTCTTGTCAACCAGGAACTTCGTCATGTTGTCAAACTGCGCACGGGTCAGTTTTGCCTCAAGGTTGAGCGCACCGCTGCCGTCTTTCGCCATCGCGATGAACGGAAGTGAGATCTCAACTTCAAGCATGCCGGAGAGATCCTTCTTTGCCTTTTCTGCGGCATCCTTCAGACGCTGCAGTGTCATATTGTCGGCTTTCAGGTCAATGCCGTGTTCCTTTTTGAAGTTGTCATTCAGCCAGTCGATGATAACATTGTCGAAATCATCGCCGCCGAGTCTGGTATCACCGGCTGTGGAAAGAACTTCGAATGTGCCGTCAGCGATATCAAGAATGGAAACATCGAATGTTCCGCCGCCGAGATCATATACCAGGATCTTCTGTTCCTTTGCGCTGTTCTTGTCGAGACCAAACGCAAGCGCAGAAGCAGTCGGCTCATTGATGATACGGACAACGTCCAGACCGGCGATGCGGCCGGCGTCCTTTGTGGCCTGACGCTGTGCGTCATTGAAGTATGCAGGTACGGTGATAACTGCTTTTTCAACCTTTTCACCGAGATATGCCTCCGCATAGCTCTTGATATAAGACAGAATCATCGCGGAGATTTCCTGCGGGGTATATTCCTTGCCCTCAAGGGTTACCTTTTCATCGGTACCCATCTTGCGCTTGATGGAATAAACCGTGTTCTTGTTTGTGATCATCTGGCGCTTTGCGGCATCACCGACAATGCGGTCGCCGTTCTTGAACGCAACGACAGACGGAGTGGTCCGGTTTCCTTCCGGATTTGTAATAACCTTAGCTTCATTGCCTTCCATAACGGCAGCGCAGCTGTTTGTGGTACCTAAGTCAATTCCAATGATTTTGCTCATAATACTATCCTCCTTGTTCTTTTATTCGCTTACCTTGACCATCGCTGCCCGCAGCAGACGGTCCTTCAGTCTATATCCTTTCTGCAGTACTGCGATGACTTTTCCGGGCTCTGTGCCTTCGACCTGTTCGGTCATCATCGCCTGCATCCAGTTCGGGTCAAAATCCTGATCCAGCGCCTCGATTTCCTCAACGCCTTCTTTCTTCAGTGCAGCGCTCAGCTGGCGGAATACCATTTCAAATGCCTTGCGGTAGTTCTCATCATTGCTGTCTTCCGGTTTCAGCGCAAGCGCGCGTTCACAGTTATCAAGCACAGGCAGAATCTCCAGGGCGAAACTCTGAATATGGTATTTCATCCCTGACTCATACTCTCTGGTCAGCCGCTTGCGGGTATTCTCCGTATCGGCGTATGCCATCGCATAAGCATTCTTCAGTTTTGCGACCTGGGCTTCCAGATCCGCGATCTTCGCAGCCGCATCTTCTTCCGGTTCCGCGCTTTCTTCCTCAGCTTCAGGCGCTTCGGGTTCGGGGGTTTCAGCCGGTTCGGCTTCCTCCGCAGCCGGTTCTTCGATGACCGGTTCTGAAGATTCATTCTGTTCTTTGGTTGTTATTTCCTGTTCATTCATGTTCGTCCTCCGCCTGTTTTCATATACATCTTTTCGATCATCTGCGCAACGTAATCAAGCATGCTTACAATCTGATCGTAATTCATCCGGGTCGGTCCAACGACCATCAGCTGACCGGTATCGGTTTCGTTCACATGGAACGTGCTTCGTACGATGGCAACATCGTTGTACCAGGTAAGTTCGGCACCTCTTGCCGTTGTGACCAGCGCATGCTCATCGCTGCCGATCCGTTTCCATACGGATGAATCATCCAGCATGTTCATCAGATTCTTCAGCTTCGTGATGTCCTCAAA
>CAJOLG010000215.1 GCA_905235315.1 uncultured Solobacterium sp.
AGATTATTGACAAACGCCTGGATCACCAGTTTCCCAAGCTGAACCGAAGACTGCTGAAGCGCGCTGACAATCCCGAAGGACAGGGTTTTCTTCAGCAGCCGGGTATCCGCGATGAACCATCGTTTTCCCAGCCGCAGAATGGGAATCCTGGCCCGGATGTAACACCAGCACAACAGAGCAGAGAGCACTTCACAGATCACGGTGCTGACGGCAGCTCCGGTGATGCCGAGCCGCAGTTTCGCCACCAGCAGGAGATCGCCCGCGATATTGAGTGCGGTGCTTACCGCAAGAAACAGCAGCGGGGAGCGGGAATCTCCCATCGCCCTTAACATACTCGCAAGGTAGTTATACACAAAACTGAATACCAGGCCGCCCATAATGATCCGCAGGTAGGAAGCCGCCTGTCCGGTAATGAGGGGATCCGCCCGCAGAAGGTTCATCAGCGGCACACTCAGCATCGCAATCAGAAACCCGACCGAAACCGAGAATACTGCCCCCGCGCAAAGACCGGTGCTCACCTGCCGCTGTAAAGTGGAATAATCTTCCGCTCCGTACTGATAGCTCACCAGCAGGCCTGCCCCGAGGCAGATGCCGTTGGTAAACAGCAGTACCAGTGTCATCAGGGGATTACTGGTGCCGATGGCTGCGAGCGCTTCCTTGCCCACATACCGGCCGACGATCATACTGTCGACCGCGTTATAGGTGAGCTGTAAAAGGTTGCCCGCAATCAGCGGAACAGTAAAGCGTATCAGCGCCGGAAGGATCGGCCCTTTGGTAAGATCCTGTGTCATACGGTTATTAATCATACCCGTTTCCAATGCCCCCGGCACAGCGATTTCACGCTGTCCAACGAAAAACAGCGGGGTTTCCGCTGCTGTTCAGGATTCCTGTCCGTGCAGATGAATCAGCACGACTTCATTTTTTGCGGGGAATTTGTAATGAAACCCCCAGCCGGAGACCCCGGAGGTCACCACAGCTGTCATATTGCCGTATGATTTTATGCCGGAAATGACATCCGCCCGCCAGTATACCGCCGCAATCATCGGAATATTGAAGCCGTGGGTATGCCCGCTCATCACAAGATCTGTCCCAAGTTCCGACAGTTTTTTAAATTCCGTCGGCCGGTGCTGGAGAACGAGAATCACCGATTCCGGATCACTCTGGCTCAGCAGATCCTCTGCGGATGCGCGTTCCTGCCTGTCATCGTTCCGGCCGATCAGGATCACACCGTCCGTCAGTTCTGTCTGCCGCTCCTGGATATTCACAGCCCCGCTTTCGATCAGCGCCTGTGTCAGTTCCTGTGATTCCGGGTCGTCATGGTTGCCCAGGGTATAATACATGCCAAGCTTCGGGTCAAAGGACTGAAACACTTCCGTGATTTTTTTCATGTCTTCCCGGCCGGTCGTCTCATCAAAGATATCGCCGCCGATCAGAATCACATCCGGATCAGCGGTAAGAACCGCCGTCCGAAGATCTTCATACAGGCTGTCCCAGTTGCCCGCTCCCGCGTGCGTATCAGCGATCAGGCAGATATCGAGCGGTTCTTTGCCGTTCATTTTTTCGCTTGTGACACTGTACTCCGTCACATGCAGGGAATTCATATTGATAAATCCGGCTGCGGTAATCAGATACGCAAGCGCTGCGGTGATTTCCGCCCGCCGCGGTGCGTCCGGCAGCTTTGCCGGAAACTTCGTTTCCGGATGGCTGTACTGATACCGGTCCCGGAAAAACCGCAGGACAAAACCCAGCGCAAAGAGAATGCCCATGATCATGAGCGGCACATAGTAAAAGGTGCTGACGATTGTGCCCGCAGTACGCAGCCAGGGATAAGGGATATCTTTATAGATCAGAAAGGTCAGTTCCAGGCTGAAAACCCCGATCACATGATAGGCAATCAGAAAATATTTCGTCTGTCTGCGGGTCCGCCACTCCTTCGGGAAGCAGTAATACACAAACAGGCTGATAATCACAAATGCGTTGAACGCAAGAAAGAATGAAAAGCGGTTCATATATGCTGTTTTGAGTTCCTATAACCGTTCCCATTATAATCTTCCTCTTTCCGTTTCGCGAAAAAACCGTAAGATAATAACGGAGAACCTATGCGAACGGAAAACCGAAAACAGAACCGGTCACGGAAACCGGACACAAGAGAACAGCGCAGCCCGAAGAAGCCGCAGACAACCGCTGTCTTTACGGTAAAGCGCAGTGACGAGCTGCTGAACTTTCTGATGACAAAGTATGAGGGAAAGCTCTCGCGCAACAGTGTGAAATCCCTGCTGAGCGACCGCAAGGTGCTGGTCAACGGCGCAATGACCACCCAGTTCAATTACCCCCTGGCCAAGGATGATGAAGTCGCCATTGCCAAAGCCCCGGTGCGCACCGCACCTGCCCGCAGGGCGGCTCCGGTGCCTGCCGTGCCCTCCATCAAGCCGTACATCATCTATGAAGATGCGGAATTCCTTGCGATAAACAAGCCCGCCGGCCTGCTTTCCGTGGAGTCGGACAAAGAGCGTGCATGCGCCTATCAGATGGCGGTGGAATACCTGAAGAAAGAGGGTGCCCAGGCCCGGCCCTATATTCTGCACCGCATCGACAAGGAGACTTCCGGTGTTCTGGTCTTCGCAAAGGATATCAGAATCCATTCCAAACTGCGGATGCACTGGAATGAAGATGTCACCCTGCGGGAATACTATGCCGTGGTCAGCGGCCATCCGGAGGAGGAATCCGGACGGCTGGTAAACTATCTGAGAGAAAATCAGAATCACGCC
>CAJOLG010000216.1 GCA_905235315.1 uncultured Solobacterium sp.
AGCCGGAAAATATAGGCTGATGTGATTGAATATTGGAAATAATCAGTGTTATAATTCGATCGTAGAGGAGGAAGAACATAAATGGCAATTGTAGTAGATAAGGATGCTTGCATCGGCTGCGGCGCATGCACAGGTGTTTGCCCGGTATCCGCTCTTACACTCGATGCGGACGGAAAGTCTGAGTGCAACGCAGATTCCTGCATTTCTTGCCTCACATGTGTCGGAACCTGCCCGGTCGGCGCAATCGCTGAAGGTGAGTAATTCGAGCTTACAATGAAATACCGGCAATTGCCGGTTTTCTTATGGGCTTGTATAATTGAGCCGCATTGTGAGGATTTCGTACGTATGAAACAGAACTACCAGTTTCCCGATCACAGTGCCGAGCGGATGCGGACAGGCAGTGTCAGACGGGTGAATTTTGAACTCGGTGAAGACCTCCGCGGACTCGGAGAAGGGAAAACATTTTATATCCGCACCTACGGGTGTCAGGCCAATGTGCGCGATTCGGAAACGCTTGCGGGGATGTTCGGAATGATGGGATTTATTCCGGTCAGCAGTCCGGAGGAAGCAGACGTTTCGGTGTTCAATACCTGTGCGGTGCGCAGGGCGGCGGAAGATCATGTCCTCGGAGAAATCGGCAGCCTGAAGCCGCTGAAAACCGCGCATCCGGAAAAGATTTTTGCGGTATGCGGCTGTATGGCCCAGGAAGAATCCATGGTGAAGCTGATCGCTTCGCGGTATCCGCAGGTGGATCTTCTGTTCGGAACGCATAATCTGGACCGGTTTCCCGTACTTTTGGCGCGGGCGCTTGCCGGGGAACGGACCATAGAAGTGAATTCGGACGGAGCCGGCTCGATCGTGGAAGGGATGCCGGTGCAGCGCTCCCGGGGATTCAAGGCGTATGTCAATATCATGTATGGCTGTGACAAGTTCTGTACCTACTGCATCGTTCCCTATACACGAGGCAAAGAACGCAGCCGGCAGATGGACGATGTCATTGCGGAAATCAGAGCCGCGAAAGCCGCCGGCGCAAAAGAGGTGACCCTGCTTGGGCAGAATGTCAATGCCTATGGAAAGGATATCGGCCTTTCCGACGGCTTCACCGATCTTCTGCGTTCGGCCGCAGAAACCGGAATTGACCGGATCCGCTTTTATACCAGTCATCCCCGGGATTACCGGGAAGAAACCATCGATGTCATGAAGGAATATCCGAATGTCATGCCTGCGCTGCACCTTCCGGTGCAGTCCGGCTCGGATGAGATCCTGAAACGGATGAACCGGGGGTATACCATCGGGCAGTACTATGACCTTTGGGAACGGATGAAGGAAAAAATCCCCGGCATCACGTTTACAACGGATCTGATCGTCGGCTTCCCCTCCGAGACGGATGAGCAGTTTCAGAAGACACTGGACCTTGCGGACCGCTGCCGGTTTGACAGCGCATTTACCTTTGTGTACAGCCCGCGGGAGGGAACCCCGGCCGCATCCATGCCGGATGATGTGCCTGCGGAAGTAAAAAAAGAGCGGCTGGCTGCGCTGAACGAAAAGATCGGGTTTTATGCGCGGCAGAATAACGAAGCGGCAGTCGGAACCGTTCTGAAGGTTCTGTGCGACGGTCCCAGTAAAAAAGACCCTGCTGTACTGTGCGGGTACAGCGAAGAAAACCGCCTGGTGAATTTTACCGGGGAAGGCGTAACCGAAGGAGATATCGCGGACGTGAAAATAACACAGGCCCGCAGTTTCAGTCTGCTCGGCGAAACGCTTCGTTAAATTCCCGCAGAAGTCAGTTTTGAGGTTATAATAGTTATAACGTTTCAGTTTCAGCGGAGGATAATCAGATGAGCAAGGTACGTATTTTTGCGCTCGGCGGACTCGACGAAGACGGCAAAAACATGTTTATCATTGAAAATAATGACGATATTTTTGTGATCGAATGCGGGATGCGCTATCCGACTGCCGATGAGCAGCTCGGGGTGGAAATGATCACACCGGATTTCGAGTATCTCGTGGAGAATCAGGATCGGATCAAAGGTGTTTTTCTCACCCACGGCCATGACGATGTCATGGGAGCGCTCACCCAGTTTCTCAAACAGGTCAAAGCACCGATCTATATGTCTCCGCTGACCGCAAAGCTGTTTGAACGGAACGCCCGGAAGGAAGGAATCCGGGATGTGGAAGTTCACCGCATCCGCCGGAATACGAATTTCAAAATCGGAAAGACGGAAATCCGCACCTTCGGCACAACCCAGTCCATCGCGGACGGCTTCGGCATCGCGATCCGGACAGAAGACGGATATGTCGTTTATTCCAGTGAGTTCATCGTGGACTACGATGTCAAGATGGATGCGTTCCGGTTTGATATCACGGAAGTTACCGAGCTTGGCGCAAGAGGGGTTCTGGCCCTCCTTGCCGAGTCGGTCGGATCGACCCGGGAGGGACATTCCTCCCCGAATCACCGCATCACCGGGCAGGTGGAACCGATTTTTGACTCTGCCGAAGGAAGAATTGTCTGTACGGCATACAGTCAGAACCTTTACCGTGTCATTGAACTCGTGGAACTGGCAAACAAGTTCAACCGCAAAGTCATGATCTACGATGAGGAGCTTCGTGCTCTGATGAGTGATATAGCGGAGCTCGGGTATTACCGCATTCCTGCAGGGCTCGAGATCGCACCGCAGAACTTTTCCAATGACATGGACAATGTTGTGGTGATCATCGGCGGTACCGGAAGTACGATCTTCCGGAAGGT
>CAJOLG010000217.1 GCA_905235315.1 uncultured Solobacterium sp.
AAGTTCAGCGATACATTGGAGATCCCTTCCAGCTGTGCGATCTTTTCTTCCAGTTTTGCGGCACAGTCTGCGCAGTCGATGTCTTTAATCTCAAACTTATAGGTTGCGGTTTCGTGTTCTTCTTCGTCATCATGATCACAATGATGCTCTTCTTCGTGTTCATCATGATGATGCGAATGCCCCTTCGCGGTCAGCACTGCATCCGGCTCTTCCTTTGCGATCAGGGCACGGACTGCTTCTTCCATCTCTTTTCCTTTGTCATGATCACAGTCATAGACAAGCGAATTCTTCAGAAAGTTCAGCGATACACTGGAGATCCCTTCCAGCTGTGCGATTTTTCCTTCCAGTTTTGCGGCGCAGTCTGCGCAGTCGATGTCTTTAATCTCAAATTTATACGTGGCTGTTTTTGTCATGTCTGTCACCTTCATCGTATGAACAGTTGTTCATACGTTCCAAAATCATAGTAAGCCTGTCAGAACTGTATGTCAACGCCAATCATGCATTTAAAAAACCGACAGAATCCTATCTGCCGGCCTGATCTCCGGTTTCCCCGTCCGGTTCTTTCATCCTGCGGAGTTTTTCCCGGTATTCCTCCAGGGTGTTCCGCAGCCCGTCAAGGGACTCTGCTTTTGCGCATTCCGCGCGTACTCTTGCGGCATACGGCATGCCGTCAAGGTAATAGGATACCAGTCCCCGCATCATGGAGACTCCGGTATGTTCTCCTTCATATGCGCATAGCTTTTCCGCATACGCGATACAGAGCGCCGTGCGTTCTTCATATCCCGGTTCCGTATATGGCCTGCCCGCAAGATGATCTTCAATCTGTCGGATCAGATACGGTTTCCCGACCAGCCCCCGGCCGATCATTACCGCATCGCATCCGGTTTCCTCAAACATGCGTTCCGCATCCGCGCAGGTGCGGATATCTCCGTTTCCGAATACGGGGATGGAAACCGCTTCTTTCACCATCCGGATATACCGGTTGTCGGATACTCCGCGGTACAGCTGCGTCTTTGTGCGTCCGTGCACAGCAATCGCCGCAACGCCGATATCTTCCAGACGTTTTGCGAGCTCCGGCGCATTGATATGTTCCTTATCATACCCTGCCCGCATCTTTACGGTCACCGGCCGGTCGGTATGCCGCACAACCGCTTCCGCAATTCTTACCGCAAGATCCGGATCGCTCATCAGGTAAGATCCGGCATGAGATTTCAGAACTTTCGGTACCGGGCATCCCATGTTGATGTCGATGATGTCACACGCGGTATGTTCCGTGAGATACTCCGCGGCCTCCGCCATGGTTTCGGGATCTCCGCCGAACAGCTGAAGACTGACCGGATGTTCCGTTTCGTACACCCGGCACATGTCGAATGTCCTCGCATTGTGATAATGCAGAGCTTTATCGCTGATCATCTCAGAGACTGTCAGGGCCGCCCCCGCATCATGATTCACCTGACGATAAACAGGATTGGAAATGCCGGCAAGCGGCGCTGCGATTACATGGCCCTGCAGTTCTGCGGTTCCGATCTTAAGCACGCTTCCGGCGCTCCAGTATCGCACGCAGTTCATCTTCGGTGAAGTGATACTTTTTGCGGCAGTAATGGCATTCCGCTTCCGCCCCGTGATCTTCCCGGATCATTTCTTCGAGTTCGGCAGCGCGCAGGCCCGAAAGGGCGGCAGCAAAGTATTCTTTCGAACAGTCACAGTGCCAGCGAAGGGGTTTATGTCCGAGTATTTCCGCATCCGGAAAAAGCCGGCGGATCAGATCTTCTGCCGGTATGCCTTCACTGATATATTCCGTCATCGGCCGCATTTCCGAGGCAACCTGCTCCACGGCATCCACCACATCATCTCCGGCCGACGGCAGAAGCTGAATGATCATGCCTCCGGCTGCTTTTACCGAAGAGTCGGTGTTGACCAGCACACCGACAGACACGACACTCCGGGTCTGCTCACTGATTGCGAAGTACCGGGCAAAATCTTCGCCGATCTCGCCCGATCCCAGCATAACGGTTCCGGTAAACGGCTCTTTCAGTCCCATATCGCGGGATACCTGAAGCGTGCCGTCAGTACCGACAACTCTGCCGACATCAAGATGGCCGTTTTCTTTTACCGCATACAGATTCATATGATCGCCGCATCCCCGAACATTTCCTGCGCCGTCCGCTTCCGCCCGGATTACCCCGATCGGCCCGTTTCCGCTGATCCGCACCCGGACATGCTCATCGGGACGCTTCAGATCGCTTGCCATCAGCGCCGCAACGGTCAGGGTTCTTCCCAGAGCCGCCGTGCATGTGGCAGCGCTGTCATGCGCAAGCCGCATGTCTTCCACAGTCCGGGTTGAACGCGCGGCGTGAATCCGTATCTGTCCGCCGAGTGCCTCGGCAATTACGATTTCATCCTTTAATTCCATCGATTATTTCACACTCCTGTAACAGCGCTCATTCAGACGGCGGATCTTCCGCTCATCGATCTTGAGCACGCGGCGGTCAGCACTGAACAGACCGTTGCATTCATCTTCCACATCGGAAAGCTGGGTATACACTGCGCCGCTGAGTCCCTTCGGGATGTTATCCAGAACATCTTTGCGGAACGCTTCCAGTACTGCCTCATTCCATTCTGCCTTATCGGTGAAGGGGCGGTAGCCGTAGATTTTCTCCGGCTCACTGTGCCCCTGTTCCAGATAGGTATATCCGCCGAATTCACTCAGCAGGAGAATCCGGTCATCCGGCCGAGGAACATGGAACCGGCGGAAATAGCAGTGCCGGCTGTTAAAATCCCCTGCCCCGTTGTCATGCCAGCCGCTCGCGCTGTCAATCAGCCGGGTGGGGTCGTATTTCATGATCGCTTCCGTTACTTCCGCACTGTCAAACTGGCCCCATCCCTCATTGAAGGGAACCCAGGCAAAAATGCACGGAAAGTTATAAAGGGTATCGAGAATCGACAGCAGTTCGCGGTAATACGCATTGCGCTGTTCCTCATCCGGGCGGCCGAGAACTTCATAGTTGCGGTCGCTGTAGGTACGGTACCCGATGGTCGGCAGAACCATATTATGAAGCTTGTCAATCGCTCCGCCGCCGTTCGGGATATCCTGCATGACAAGGATGCCGTACAGATCGCAGAGATAGTACCATCTGCGGCATTCCGTTTTGACATGCTTTCGCAGCATATTAAAGCCCATGTCCTTGACCTTGGTGAGTTCATAGCGCATCGCTTCCTCACTCGGATAGGTCATAAGACCGTCTACGGAATATCCCTGATCAAGGAGCCCGCTCAGAAACAGCGGCCGGCCGTTCAAAGTGAAGCGGACATTCCCTTTCGCATCGCGGGAGGATCCGAATTTCCGCATCGCAAAATAACTCTTCACCGTTTCTTCTTCCGTCTGCAGATACAGCGTATACAGGAAGGG
>CAJOLG010000218.1 GCA_905235315.1 uncultured Solobacterium sp.
CCCTCCATCAACGTGCGGAAATCGAGGTTGTTTTCCCATGCCTTGATTGCCTGCGGCTGGACGGTATCATATGCTTTTTCACGGCTCCAGCCCTTTTCCACGAGTTTTAACATAAAGCGCTGGCTGAAGATCACGCCGTTGGTCTTCCAGATATTGGCCTTCATATTCTCCGGGAATACCGTCAGATCTCTCAGGATGCGGCCGAACCGGTCAAGCATATAATCGAGAAGCGCTGTGGCATCGGGTGCGATAATGCGTTCCGCACTGGAATGAGAGATATCGCGTTCATGCCAGAGAGGTACATCTTCATAGGAAGTAACCATGTATCCGCGAAGCACTCTTGCGCATCCGCAGATATTTTCCGATCCGATCGGATTGCGTTTATGAGGCATCGCGCTGCTTCCTTTCTGCCCCTTGCGGAATCGTTCTTCCACTTCACGCACTTCCGTACGCTGCAGATGCCGGATTTCCATCGCCATCTGTTCAAGCGAAGATCCGATCAGCGCAAGGACACTGAAATAATGCGCATGACGGTCACGCTGCAGGATCTGGGTCGAAATGTTGGCGCTGTCAATTCCGAGATGCTCACAGACATAATCCTGAACAAACGGAGGGATATTCGCAAAGGTGCCGACGGCGCCGGAAATCTTGCCGCACTCCACATCTTTACGGGCAGCGCGGAACCGTTCAAGATTCCGCTTCATTTCCTCATACCAGAGGGCGAACTTCATTCCAAACGTTGTGATCTCCGCATGCACACCATGCGTCCGGCCCATCATAACGGTATCTTTATACTTCAATGCGTTATCTTTGAGAATCTCCATGAAATCAAGAATATCCTGTTCCAGGATCTCATTCGCAAGCCGGAAGCGGTACCCATACGCTGTATCAACAACGTCTGTGCTCGTCACGCCGTAATGAATCCATTTCTTCTCATCCCCGAGCGATTCACTGACACAGCGGGTGAACGCAACGACATCATGATGGGTTGTTTCTTCGATTTCCAGAATCCGGTCGGTTGTAAATGAAGCATTCTCCCGAATCAGACGAACATCCTCCTCAGGAATCACACCAAGCTTGGACCATGCCTCATCAATCAGAATTTCAACTTCGAGCCAGGCCTGGAATTTTGCGTCTTCACTCCAGAGATCCCGCATCGGTTTGCGTGAATAACGATCAATCATTTTCCGTTTCTCCTTAACGAGTCCACATTGTACCATAACAGCGGCATTTTTTATTACCATTCCTTACAAAGCGCATAATCATGCGGCAGAATGCGCCTGTTAACGCATGGCTCCGTTTCGGCACAAAAAAAGATTTGAAATCCAACGATCCGGCATGCTAGGATTTACACAATGACCCGAGTGTTGGTTTTCCAACATCTCAGACAGCGGAGAACTATGACAGACTACCTTAAAACGATTCACCGTTCAAAACTCTTCCGGAAAGTCCCGGAAGAGGAACTGGAACCCCTGCTGGAACACCTTGATTCCCAGCTGAAGTTTTATCGCGCCGATCAGGTAGTTGTCGCGGCAGGACGCCGCGTACGCCGTGTCGGCCTGATCCTGGAAGGAAAGCTCAATATGTATGAGTATGACTTCTGGGGACGGAAACATCATATTGATACACTTGACTGCGGCTCCCTTCTGATGGAAAACAACGCCGTCAGCGGAACTGTAACGATCCATGATTACATCGCCGCGTCCTCTTCCGCAATCCTCTGGTTCAATATCCGCGAGATTCTTACGCTGGATGAATCCCATACGGCGAACACCATTATCATTCAGAGTTTTATGCGGGAACTTGCCAGAAAGAATCTTCAGCTCTATACCCGTCTTTCGGACATGGACCGGCTTTCGACCAAAGAAAAACTTCTTTCGTTTCTCTCGAAAGAAGCTCTTCGTCATAACAGTGATGAATTTGATATTCCCTTTGACCGCAGACAGCTCGCAGAATATCTGTCCGTGGAGCGTTCCGCAATGAGCGCGGAGCTCTCTGCCCTCTCCCGTGCAGGCTATCTGGAGACAAAACGGAATCACTTCAAACTTCTGAAACCGGAATCACTTGAGGACTGATTCCGCAGTCTTGCGGGCATTCTCGATATCGTTGGAAACAATCAGGATCACGGTATCGCCGGATTCCTGAACAATGGCGTTGTCGACCTTGAATACCTCATCCGGATAGTAGTTCTGCATCTGTTCTTTGGATGTGGCGAGATAACTGTTTACACGGTCCATTACCGCAGCGGTGTCATCGGATTTAAATACCGCCACAATGTCAGCGCTCTTGTCATTGGCAACATAGACAGCGCTGTCTTTTAATGTGCCTTCTTCAAAGAAGAACAGCCCTTTGATGATCCGGTCTTCGACCTTATCCATCTTATCGCTGAGATTCAGTTCGGAAACAATGGTTTCCGCCTGAGCCGCCGCAGACTGCCCTTCTGATGTGGATGCCCCGCACCCGACAAGCATCAGAACACACAGAAGACTACTCACAAATTTCTTTAACATATACATTCCTCCTTACCACATGGGTTTTGATATATTCTTCGAGGGCACGTGTTCCGGTCGGTCCGAAATGAAGCCCGTCTCCCACATACTCTTCCCGAATCAGTCCTTCTTCATCGGTCATTCCGTTATCAAGATCGAGATAATA
>CAJOLG010000219.1 GCA_905235315.1 uncultured Solobacterium sp.
GGCTTGTCGAAACAGGAGACTTCAAGTTCGATCTCACTCCGGTCGGCACAAACAGCGATTATCAGAAAATGGCATACATCGGCCAGGTCGGCGTCACACTCCTGCTGTCCGATTCCACAAACTCCAGTGTCCCGGGTTTCTCGATCTCGGAAAAACAGGTTGCGAACGCAATCATGGATCAGATCCGCAAGACACCGGGCAGACTTCTGGTTTCAACCTTTGCGTCAAACGTCAACCGGCTTAATCAGATCCTGATGGCAGCCGTTGCCTGCAACCGCAAAGTGGCCGTGTTCGGCCGTTCCATGGAAAACGTTCTTGAGATCGGCCGGCGGACAGGCGTAATCAATATCGACAATGACAGTTTCATTTCCGGAAATGATCTGAACACCCTCCCCGCAAACCGGATCTGTATTGTGTGCACCGGTTCCCAGGGAGAGCCGATGGCTGCGCTTTCCAGAATTGCCAACGGCACCCACAAGTTCCTGCATATCATTCCCGGCGACACGGTTCTGTTCTCCTCCAACCCGATTCCCGGCAACGGCGTCAGTGTCAGTGCAGTCATCAACCAGCTGACCCGGGTCGGCGCCAATGTGGTCACAAACTCACCGCTGACCAGCTTCCATACGACCGGTCATGCGCCGAAGGAAGAGCAGAAACTCATGCTGAATCTGATCAAGCCGAAATACTTCATGCCAAACCACGGCGAATACAAAATGCTGGTTCAGCACGCTGCCACTGCAGAGGAAACCGGCGTTCCCAAGGACCACTGCCTGATCTGCTCCAACGGTGACATCGTTGTCATGCGCAATGAAGAATGCTTTATCACAAATGAGCGTATTCAGACAGATGCGATCTATGTTGACGGCAACGACGCAAGCGGCCTTTCAACATCCGTAATCAAAGACCGTCAGATCCTTGCGGAATCCGGTCTTGTGGCTGTCATTGTCACAATCGACAGCCGATACAACAAGATCCTCTGCCGCCCCAGCATTCTCTCCCGCGGATTCGTTTATATCAAAGATTCCCAGACACTGCTGAAGGAGGCCGAACTGGTCGTATACAATGCGCTGAAGAAAAAAATGCAGCAGAGAACCACGTTCGGAGATCTCAAAAACTGTATCCGTTCTTCCCTTGAGCCGTTCCTCTTCCAGAAAACAAACCGGAACCCGATTGTCATTCCGGTCATTCTGAATCAGAAGGCAGCCATTGCGGAGATCCAGGCGAAATCCGCCAGAGCCCACAGCTGATCGATCATTCTCAGACCCCGATGCAGAACCGCCGTTCATAATCCGGCGGTTTTTTATTGTCTTTCAAAGCGACCCATCCTTTAAAAATTCTGTTGCACAAACAGAAACAACATGATATTATGATTGGTGTACCAATCATAGGAGGATGTTGTTATGGCACAGAAATTATCGAAACGGGCGAAAAAAAAGCGTGCGGATTATAATCTCGATTATCAGAAGAAGTATGTGAAGCGGTATGTGTTCAAGCTGAACACACGCCATGACCGCGAGCTGATCGAAGCGCTCGAAAATATGGATAATCGTACCGCCTGGTTTAAGTCCAAACTGGAAGAAGTCCGCAACTGACCTCTGCTTTTCCGGCAGTGTGGCGTTCGTATCCGGCAGTCTTCCCTTTTGCGTGTGCCTTCATGGATCAGGCATAAAAAAAGATCCGCATCCCCCGCCTGATTCAGGCGGGCTGCGCGGATCCCTGTTCAGCTGCCGGTTTTACCGCAGGAGATATTCCTTAAAGAATATCGATCTGTTTTTCCTGCGGCTCTTCTTCCTTCTGCTTCTCGGAAGGAACGCTGATGGTCAGCACACCGTCTTTATACGCTGCTTTGATATCGGAATCGGTAACATTTTCACCGACATACCAGCTGCGCTTGCAGGAACCGGTAAACCGCTCCCTGCGGATCACTTTTCCGTCTTCGGATTTTTCTTCCGCTGACGAACTGCGGTCTGCCGAAACGGTAAGCGTACCGTTGTACAGACTTACCTTGACATCCTCTTTGGCATAACCCGGGATGTTAATGTCCAGAATATACTGTCCGTCTTTTTCATGGATATCTGTCTTCATCAGTCCGTTGTCGCTGATGCCAAACGGATCCAGTACGGATGTGAACCAGTCATTTCTTGTGTCAGGTGCGAATCTAATCATAGTCTGCTGCCTCCTTATCTTTTTTCTTAAAGTACTTCGATGTACTTTTTCTCTGTTTCTTCCTTTTTCTTTTCGGTCGGAATCTCAAGTGTCAGGATACCGTCGCGGAACGCCGCTTTGACATCGGTGTCGCGGATCGCATCACCGACATACCAGCTTCTGGAGCAGGAGCCCATATAACGCTCCTGGCGGATAATCCGGCCCTCTGCGTTCTTTTCCTCATCGGTGCTGTGATGTTCTGCCGTTACGGTAAGATTGCCGTTGTACAGAGAAATTCGGATATCTTCCTTTTTGAAACCAGGAAGATCGATATCGAACACATACATGCCGTCCTTCTCGCGAATATCCGTCTTCATCAGGGAATTGCCGGCATTGAATCCGGGTGTTCCGAATACATCATCAATCAGATCATCAAATACGCTGTTTCTTTTTACAGGAATATTTACCATTGCTG
>CAJOLG010000220.1 GCA_905235315.1 uncultured Solobacterium sp.
CCCGGCTGCGGGAAAAGACAGAGCCGGATTCCGCCAGCGCTGTACGTCTTTTATTGAATGCAGAAGAAGGCACATGATCATACCCGGTGGCTTCCGCCTGCAGCTTTTCGTCGTTTTCATCCATAACTAAAAACCCTCCTGATAACAGAGCGTATTTCATATTTTAACATAATTATTTTAATATGTATTTACTGCAGGAAGCTCAGCGGAAGAACCGTCCCGGCGGGAGCTGTCCATTGACGCATGGATTTCAGAATACTGCCTGGATACCATATGGCAATAACTGCCTGCTGAGACGCATTCCGAACTTCTGCTGGTGTACAATATTTTTATGCCCGTACATCTTATGGTCCGCAGCTGTTATACCATGCTGGGGAGTACAATCCGTGTTTCAGAACTTGCGGCCCGCGCAAAGAGCCTTGGTTTTGACGCGGTTGCTTTGACAGATCACAATGTACTGCACGGTGCGGCATCGTTTTCCCATGCCTGCGCCAAAGCCGGCATCAAACCCATTTTCGGGATGGAACTGGATGTTAAGACGGAAGAAGAAGTAACTCCGTTTCTTCTCCTTGCGAGAACCAATAAAGGGTTCACCAATCTGATGCGTTTGAGCACAAAGGTTCAGTGCGGCGGATCTGCCGTGACCCTGGAAGATCTGCATGACGGCAGTGAGGGAATTACCATTATTGCCTATGGAGTTGACGGATGGCTTACTCAGCCGATGCTGAAATCCGATACGGAAGAAATCATGCGCCGCCTTACCGTTCTGAAAGAAGCGCTTCCGGCATTTGATGTTGCGCTTTCCTACCAGGAATCTCCTCTTTGGCGGGAACGGAATATTCTGCTGCGTTCCTGTGCGGGGAAACTCGGAATCCGCACCTGTGCCGTCAGTAAATGTCTGTACCTGAACAGGGAAGATGCGGAAATTCACCAGGTTCTTGACTGTATCCGGCTGCAGCGTCCGGTAACCGATACTTCCGTTCCGGTGGTCAACGGAAGACATCTGCTTTCCAAAGAAGAACTGGATGTTCTTTACGATCCGCGTGATCTTGAACGGACGGATGAAATCGCCGCTTCCTGCAATGCACAGGCAATTGTGGCCACAACGGGGCTCCCGCAGTTTCCGTCTCCGGGAGGTCTTACATCGGACCAGTATCTCACACAGCTGTGTCTTGCCGGTCTGCAGAAACGGCTTCATGGCTCAGTGCCGCAGGAATACGTTTCGCGCCTCAAACATGAACTGGATGTCATTACGGAAATGAAGTTCTCTGACTATTTCCTGATCGTTTATGATTTCATCCGGTATGCCCGAAAATCCGGGATTATGGTCGGTCCGGGAAGAGGATCAGCCGCAGGATCCCTTGTCGCATACTGTTTGGGCATCACAATGGTTGATCCGATCCGTTACGGACTCCTGTTTGAGCGGTTTCTCAACCCGTCGCGTGTTACCATGCCGGATATCGATACCGATATTCCCGACAACCGCAGGTCGGAAGTGATTCGTTATGTCAGGGATATGTACGGCATGGAACATACTGCGAACATTGTCACGTTCAATACGCTTGGCGCAAGACAGGTGCTGCGGGATGTCGGCAAAGCACTTTCCATCAGCCAGCGTGATATCGATATGCTGTGTTCCATGATTCCCAACCAGCCGAAGATTACGCTTCATGAGGCGCTGAATACCAACAGGCGGCTGTTGGAAGTCGTTAAGGCGGATGCCCGGTTTACGGAACTGTTCCGGATCAGCGCAAAGCTGGAAGGTCTGCCGAGGCATACGAGCATTCATGCGGCAGGTATTATTCTTTCCGGCAAACCGCTGGAGGAGATTATCCCGCTGATGAACGGAGAAGAGGGAATGGTGACCAGCCAGTATCCTGCGGAGTTTCTCGAAGAGCGCGGGCTGATCAAGATGGACTTCCTTGGGCTCCGGAATCTTTCGATGATTTCATCCATGGAAGAGAAGATCAAAGAAAAGGAACCGACGTTTTCCGTATTCTCATTGCCCGAGGATGATCCCGATACCATGGAGATTTTCCGCAACGCAGACACAAACGGAATCTTTCAGTTTGAATCTGAAGGAATGAAAAACCTGCTGCGCAGGATCCGTCCGCAGAGATTTGAAGATATTGTTGCGGCAATGGCGCTGTTCCGGCCGGCAAGTACCGACAGTATTCCGAATTATCTGAAAAACAGGGAGAATCCTTCCGGCATCACGTATATTTCCGAAAGCCTGAGGCCGGTTCTGGAAGAGACCTACGGTGTTCTGGTATATCAGGAACAGACAATGAAAATTGCCCAGATCGCAGCCGGATTCTCGCTTGCGGAAGCAGATGTTCTGCGCAAGGCAATGTCCAAGAAAAAGTCGGATGAGCTTCAGGCAATGCACGGAAAGTTCATCAGCGGCTGCATTTCCAACGGATATACCGAAGAACAGGCAGAGGACCTTTTTCAGCACATTCTGAAATTCGGCGGTTACGGCTTCAATAAATCCCATGCGGTCGCTTACGGTATGATTGCGTATCAAAGTGCCTATCTGAAGGCGAAATATCCGTTGATTTTCTATGGCTGCCTGATATTCCTCGGTCGGTGACAGCACGAAGATCTCCCAATACATTGATGAATGCCGCAGACGCGGAATCCGTATCCTGTATCCGGATGTAAACCGCTCTTTGCCGGAATGCGCAGCAGAAGGAAACGCGCTTCGGCTGCCTTTGAGTGTTGTCAAGGGCATCGGCGTGCATGCGGCAGAAGAGATCATAAATGAACGCGGAACAGAACCGTTTAAGGATTTCTTTGACTTTACGGCACGTGCCTTACTGCATCGGATTACCCGGGCATCGCTTGAAAATCTCATTGATGCCGGAGCGGCAGACTGTTTTATGGAAACCCGGACGACCATGCGGGAAGGAATCGATGATGCCATCGCATACAGTGAACTGATCCGGATCGAACAGAACGGACAGACGGTTCTTGCGGAAGGGCTTGTTTCACGGCCTCAGCTCACAAAACGTTATGATGAAAAAGAGGAAATCCGGGAACGGGAAATGGCCGCACTTGGATTTACGCTCGGCGCCCATCCGATCATTGATGTACGGGAACAGAACGGAATCACGGAACCGCCGCTGATCAGCCTGAAAGGCGCGAAAGGTCAGGTACGCGGGTTTGCCTATGTGAAAAGCGTCCGCCAGCACAAAACAAAGAATGGACAGCTGATGGCATTTGTCAGCGTGAATGATGAAACTTCTGACTTTGATCTTCTGGTCATGCCATCGCAGTATCAGACCTATTCTCCGGTTCTGCAGAAGGGCGTTTATATACGGTTTGATGGTAAAATGACAGAGGATGGGAAATGCATTGTCAATACAATACATCCCGTTAAGAATAAATGAGGTGATACCATGGCGAGACTGTTAATCGTTGATGATGAAAAGAATATCCGCGAAGTCGTGCGGGAATATGCGGAACTGAACGGCTACGAAACCGATGAGGCAGAAAACGGCCTCGATGCGGTTGATTTAGTGAAAAACAACACCTATGACTGCGTCATTCTGGATATTATGATGCCGAAACTCGA
>CAJOLG010000221.1 GCA_905235315.1 uncultured Solobacterium sp.
CCATGTGCAGTTACTCCAGCCGCCGTAATACGGATTGGCTGCTGCGTAACTCACCGTGGATTCTCCCCAGCTGCCGTCTTCCCCTTCCGCAAGAAGCACAGACGGACGGATGGAAACCACGGCAATGCCGAGCGATACCGCAAGCATATATGTCAGTTTTTGTTTCACTGTTCTGAAATACATACGTGACGTGATTTTACCATAAATCAATTCTGAATCCAACCGGGCGCACGGATGTTACCGCAATGCGTTCCGGCATTCCGCACCGGTACGCCGGGCACGCGCAAGCCGCTCTTCGATATCCGAAGGAACCGGCAGATGTCCGGGGGTGGAAATCATGTATGCCGCAATGCCGTTTGCGAACGCTGCGGCGGATACAATGTCCAGCCCTTCCTTCAATGCATAGAGAAACCCTGCGTTGAAGGTATCTCCCGCTCCGATTGTCTGCACCGGACGCACTTCTTCTGTCGGTACCGAAAACCGCTGTCCCTGTTCGGCAATCAGAACCGGGTTTCCCCCATCCCGTGCGATCACGGCCGTTCCGTTTCGGGCAAGGATCGTTACCGCATCCTCGATCTGCAGCGCTCCGGTTACGGCCGTGAATTCCTCAATGCCGGAACCGATCACAATATCACAGAGCGAAATCATCCGGTCATATGCGGCGCGGCGCTCCGGATTCATGCCATAGGTCTCCGCCCGCACATTCAGGTCAAATACCACGGTGCTTCCGGCCCGCTTCAGCGCTTCCGTCTTTTCACAGACCGCATTCATACTGGCGGGGTCGTTGTTCATAACCATCCCGCCGGAAAACACGAGGAGTTCTTCCTCCGGTATCCGCGACAGATTCTCTGCGCTGAACCGGGGATAATCCGATCCCGGCGGAAGCCAGGGAAAGATCACACGCTCCTTGTTTTCATCAATGACCGCGATGCAGATCATGTTTGCCTTGTCCGGGTTTTCGATGGACCACGAGAGATCCACCCCTGCCGCAGTCATCTCATCCCGCAGGGCACGGCCGGTCTTATCGCCGCAGAGGTCCGTCACAAAGTACGGCTTTGCGCCGAGTTTTCCAAGCACGGCACTGGTATTGCCGCAGGTACCGCCCTGCAGAAGCTTCACTTCGGAATGCCCGACATTGCCCTGTTTCAGATCGGACAGATGCTGTTTTACTTCTCCGTACGGCAGAATCAGATCCGCACAAAGATCCCCGATACAGCAGATCTTCGTCACCGCATCACTCTTCACATGCATGCACTTTCGCACAGAACTCCTTCACCTTATCGATATCCTTGCGCACAAGGATGCCGTTTTCCTTCACACTGGTACGGGTCAGAGAATCCACCCCGTCGGGATGCACGGCGGCGATTGCCTCCGTCACATTCTCCGGGCCGAGCCCGCCCGCAAGCACAACCGGCACCGGAACAGATTCCTTGATCTTCCGGTCGATTGCCCAGTCATGCGTTATGCCTGCCGCCCCGATGCCGGGAACGGTTTTCGAGACGGAGTCGAGGATCAGAAGATCTGCGTAGGAAGCCCGGTATACCGCATCCTCCACCGCACTTTCGTCGACTACCCCGACCGCTTCCATCAGAAGCACATCCGGCGCTGCTTCCTTCAGTTTCCGGCGGAATTCCGGGCTGCCCCGGTACTCTGCGCAAAGATGCAGGATATCCGGCTTCAGGCGGATGGTTTCTGCGATGATTTCCTCTTCCGTTTCCTTCACGGATATCAGAACTTTCACTGCACGGTCTCCGATCGCCGCAAAGATCCTGCGGCAGTTTTCCGCAGTCACCGCACACGGATACCGGCCGCCCGGTTCTCCGACCAGCACGCCGATCCGGTCCGCCCCGGCGGAGATACACGCCAGCGCTTCTTCTTCGCTTTGGATCGAATAAATCTGGGCAAACATTATCCTGCATCCTCCGCGTTGAATACATACCGGTCAAGCCGGTCGAATGCATCAATGACCATGGAATGCGGTACCGCAAGGTTCATGCGGATCGCATACTCACTGTGGAACGGTCTTCCGTCCTGCCAGAGCACGCCGTACGCAACGCCCTTTTTCTCCAGGGCCTCAATATCAGTGTGGTGTTCTTTACACCATTCCTCACAGTTCAGAAACAGCATATACGTACCTTCCGGCTTTGCCAGGGTGACCCCTTTGAAATGTGTCCGGATATAATCACAGGCATAATTCACATTGTCGGAAAGCACCTGCTTCAGCTCCGCAAGCCATTCTTCGCCTTCTTTGGAATATGCGCCGATCAGGGCATGCATCCAGAGAACGTTCATGAGGTTGTAATGCGTATTGGAAGACTCTTTTCTCATGCGGTCATGAAGCCACGGGTTGAAACAGATATGATAGCTGCCGATCAGACCGGCAAGCGAGAAGGTCTTGGAAGGGGCATACATGCTTACGGTATGGGTGCGGGCATACTCACTGACCGAATATGTCGGGGTATGATGATGGTCATTGAGAATCAGATCCGACCAGATTTCATCCGACACGACCCAGACCTCATATTTCTCAAAGAGATCCATCATGGCTTTGATTTCCTCCGGCTCCCAGAC
>CAJOLG010000222.1 GCA_905235315.1 uncultured Solobacterium sp.
ACAGCCCACACTCGTATAATGGGCGCAGTGACCGGTAAAGGCCCAGCAGTCATGCAGGGTCCAGACAACGGGCACTCCGCTTTCCTTCAGATAGGCAAATAACGGCTCCGCGTTCAGATAATAGCCGTGCAGGTTATGGAGATGCACAAGATCCGGTTCAAATGCCCTGAGATCTGCGATCATCCGCTCTGTTTCCGCAGTGCTTTCGAATCCCTGACTGTCAGACAGGAAGGTTTTGATCATATGGCCGACAAAGGAAGCGGTACTGCCGAAATAGAAGTGGGATTCATCCTGCAGGGTTTTACGCCGGGCACCTTTGAGATCGGCTGCCGCGCTCTTTCGCCCATAGTAAAACCGGTACTGGTCCCCTTCCGTATTTCCCAGCATTTCCGCCAGTTTTCCGGTGCTTCCGTATCCGGCTACCGAATTGATAATCGCAAGCTTCATCATCCCTGCTCCTGCGCCGCGAAGATCGTCTCCGCGTTATACTCGTCCAGATAATAGAATATCAGATGCAGATCCTGACTCAGGCTGTAGTACTCCTTGAAATAGTACATATGGGTATCATCCCACTCCTGCACGTTCGGAGAATGAATGGATTCATCCGGGTAAGCGACCAGCCACGCATCCCCGGCATCCGGCCGCAGCCGGTAATACTCGATCTCTGCGTAACGTTTGATATTGATGAGATGCACGGTGTGATAGATGTCATAATACGAAGCCATACGGTATCCCGTAAGACCGCATAGTACAATCGCTTCCGCAATCCTTACTTCCTTCCGCTCCAGCGGCACATCCTGCGCCAGCACCAGTGCCGTCAGAAGAAGAAGATAGACCGTATAGAGGCTGCTGCGGCTGTCAAAGATCGGCGATACCAGCATCACCGCATTCGCCCCGCCGGCGCAGAGCACCAGATAGATCACAAACCACTTCTTAAACGAGTGTTCTTCATAAACGATATAGGCCGCAAGGAAACCGATCGTATAGATGAGATACAGCAGCCCCTGCCCGGCAAGCACCGCCGCAAGTCCCAATACGATAAGACCGTAGAATGCTTTATGTTTATTGCGGTTCCGCTCTGCCCAAAGCAGGGTAAAGAGCGTAAAGGCAAGTGTTACCGCAAGGCTTTCGGTAAAGCTGCGCTCGAGAAACAGCGGCCAGTTCTGCGCAATCTTCTGTCCAAGCGACAGTGCATTAAATTCTGCGTTGTCATTGACCATCCGGTACGCCGCGCCCGGGGAAGAAAGAATGATCAGGGAGCCGGCAGCCGCAAACGCAAAGATCAGAATCATCTTTTTCCGGTTCGGGTTCTTTGTGCAGAAACAATAGATCAGCACAAGAAGGTCGCCGCCGAAGATCAGGGCAGCCGCGTTTTCCATATAGAGCGGAATACAGAAATTCAATACACAGAGCACGGCAGTCTGCCATACCGGAGGGTTCTTCTCCGTAAGCCACTGCCGCAGAATCTGTACCTGAAGCAGAAACAGAAGCAGCGGCACGACATAGGTGGTGCCCATGATCCAGGTATATGTCTGCATTCTTACCCGGTTTCCCACACTGAAGATCAGAACCATTGCCAGCAGTGCGGTCAGCACCGGATAGCGGGTATCCGACAGTTTGATCAGCAGAAGAAAGATTCCGGTAAACAGCAGCGGGTTCAGAATATTCCACAGCGATTTGTGCGGAGCGACCAGAAATCCCCAGAGTTCGCTGAGATATCGGCCGGACCAGGTCTGATACATGACCAGTGCCTGTTTGAACGGATTGTTCCACATCCCGCCTACCGCATAGACCCAGTCATCCCCGCTGGCCGGCGTCCAGTGCGTGATCAGCGCAAAAAACAGGAAAAAGATTCCTGTAATCAGAAGAAGAACGACTCGGTTTTTATCTTCCAACAGTTTCTTCATCACTTCTCCGTGTATGAGCGGATCCCGCGCATCGCATAATCCCGGTTCCAGGTCACAGAATCCACTGCCCTTCCAAGCGCTGTATCAAATACCACGATCGAGATTCCCTCCTGATCATTGGTATATTCCTTCCCATCGATCAGAATATCACTGGTCACAGGATCGTCGCTGCTGTTGACCCAGACATAATGACCCTCCGGCGACAGTTCCATGCCAAACGCCTCATCCCCAGCATGAACTTCCGTTTCCGCCCCAAACTTCAGAATGAAATTGGAGTGCCCCGTGAGATCAGACGCATTCAGGGTTTCTTCCAGCAGTTCGAGATACGGTTCATAGGAGGCATCCAGGGAGGTCGTTGTGACATAGGCCTGCAGGTTGGAATCTGCCTTCACTGCGTTGAGATACGATTCCAGATCCAGCGTATTCATCAGTGCCGGATCTCCATAGCGGTACAGATCATTCCACTTTTCCAGTGAGGTGGATACGACCGATTCCAGACCATGGGTAACCGCATAGTTTTCGTTATTCACAAATGCCGGATCAGCCAGAATATCATTCAGCCCGTACATCGCATTGTATGTCGTGAAGAATTCATTATTGATGGTCGGGATGACCGGATTCCCATTGCCGGCTTCCTTCTGT
>CAJOLG010000223.1 GCA_905235315.1 uncultured Solobacterium sp.
ATCCGGGTTTGGTATTTCTGTTGACCAGACCAATAAAAATATCCGGCCGGCAGCCGAGGCAAACCGCCAGAGAACCCAGGCGGAGCGTCCTTCCGGAAGCCGCCGTCCGTCTCCGAGTTCTGTCTATGAGTTCCGTCCGGTAATCTCGCCGATGTTCGGTGTGGACGAGAAGGATATGCAGTCAGTACAGTATGCGCCGCATCCGACTGCGCAGCCGCCGGTACAGCGCATCCATGAGTCCACAAAAGTGATTTCTCCGATCTACGGGGCAGAAGATCAGCCTGCGCAGGCAAATACGAGCCGTCCGGCAAATGACACATCTTCTTCAGTGAATAACTCCTTCTATTCCAGGAAAGAGCAGCCGCAGGAAGAAGACAGGGGATTCCCGGAGTTCTCACTGGACGATATTCTTTCTGCCCGTGATGAGGAATTCTCCCGGCAGACGTTATACAGCAACCCGGATCCGATCCGCACACCGGATATTGATGAGACGGTAGTCATCGATACCAACCGGTTCTCTCCGTTCGACCAGCAGTCGCTGGACTTTGACCGGAAAAAATAATATGTATTACTTTATTGGAATCAAGGGCACCGGAATGGCTGCCCTTGCTTGTTTGCTCGATGATCTTGGATATCCGGTTTCAGGAAGTGATCTGCCGACTCACTTCTTTCCGGAGGATGAACTCCGCCGCCGGAACATTCCGATTCTTGAGTTCGATCCGGAGAATATCAAGGACAATATGGACGTGATCATCGGGAATGCGTTTCTTGATGATTTCCCGGAAGTCGCTGCAGCGCGTGCCAACAAGACCTGCCGCTGCCTTCGGTACCATGAGTTTGTCGGTCAGTTTATCCGGCGGTTCCGTACCATCGCAGCTGCGGGAAGCCATGGGAAAACGACAACGACCGGAATGCTGTCATGCATGATGCGTCAGGCCGGAAACACCGGCTGGCTGATCGGAGACGGAGAAGGGAAAGTTACTCCGGATACCGAATACTTCTGTCTTGAGGCAGATGAATTCCGCCGGCACTTTCTCCAGTACTATCCGGAATATGCAGTCATTACCAACGTTGAAATCGACCATGTTGATTATTTCAAGGATGATGCGGATTACCGAAGTGCCTACGAAGAATTTGCCGGGAATGTAGCCAAAGGGATTGTGATCTACGGCGAAGATGAACAGGCGCGGCTCCTGAAACTTCCGGAAGATGTCCCGCATTACTGGTATGGCGAAGCGGACGGGGACGATATTCAGGCTGTGAATGTGGAGGAACGCCGCGACGGAATGTCATTTGATGTTCTGTTCCAGGGCAAACCGTTCGGGCATTTCGATCTTCCGTTTGTCGGACATCACCTGCTGCTCAACAGTCTCGGCTGTATCGGGGTCGGTATTCTTGAAGAGATGACGCCGGAACAGATCCAGGAAGGGCTGTGCAGTTTCCATGGCCGCAAACGCCGCTTTGTGGTTGAGGATTACGGAGACAACGTATTTATTGATGACTATGCGCATCATCCGACCGAGGTAAAGGTGACAATTGAAGCCGCCCGCAAACGGTTCCCGGATCATAAGCTTGTCGCAATTCTCAAGCCGCATCGGGCAAGCCGTGTAAAATATTTCGCGGATCAGTTTGCTTCGGCACTTTCGCTGGCTGACAGGATCTATCTGATCGAGTTTGGCGCAGTGGATGACAAACAGGACGGCACGGATATTGATATTCAGTATCTGATCGACCGGTCGGAAGGATCGGTTCTTCTTCCCGAAACAGAGGAGGGAGCCAGGATGCTCGCAAAGGAAGCACCTGCCTGTTATGTATTTATGAGTTCAAAAGATATTTATGTTACAGAGGAGCTGCTCAAAAAGGAGCTTGGTCTCAAATCGTAAAAGGCGATAGTCATCAAACTATCGCTTTTTTTATTATCGGATTCTTTAATCGGAAACAAAATAATGAAATCGTCATAAACCGATTTACTTATAATTTTTTATAATCCTTCAAAAAAACTATAAAACCTGATTGATTTTCAAAATCCTATATCATAATATGTAAGTGTACCGGTTTACTTTTTTCAAAGAACAGCCTGTAATCCGGAAAAGAAAGAATGAGGATGGTGAAAACATGTTTGACTCAAAGGATTTCAGATTAGACGGCAAAGTCGCACTGGTGACAGGCGCAAGCTATGGGATCGGCTTCGGCATCGCAACCGCATTTGCGGCGGCAGGAGCCACCATTTGCTTCAATGACATTAATGAAGAAAAGAAAGAAATGGGCCTTAAGGCGTACAGGGAGGCCGGCATTAATGCCCACGGCTATGTATGCAATGTATGTGATGAGGACCAGGTCCAGGCAATGGTAAAGCAGATCAATGAAGAAGTCGGAACCATTGATATTCTCGTAAACAATGCCGGCATCATCAAGCGAGTGCCGATGACGGAGATGAGCGCTTCCGATTTCCGTGCAGTGATCGATGTTGATCTGAACGCACCGTTTATCGTATCGAAGGCAGTGATAGAAAAAGGACACGGAAAGATCATCAATATCTGTTCAATGATGTCCGAACTCGGACGGGAGACCGTATCCGCATACGCAGCCGCAAAGGGCGGACTCAAAATGCTCACCCGGAATATCTGTTCCGAATACGGCAAATACAACATTCAGTGCAACGGCATCGGCCCGGGCTATATCGCCACACCGCAGACTGCACCGCTCCGTGAGCGGCAGGCAGACGGCAGCCGCCATCCGTTTGACAGCTTCATCGTAGCCAAGACACCGGCAGAACGCTGGGGCAATCCGGAAGATCTGCAGGGACCTGCAGTATTCCTGGCAAGCGACGCATCCAATTTCGTAAACGGCCACATTCTCTATGTGGACGGCGGTATTCTTGCATACATCGGCAA
>CAJOLG010000224.1 GCA_905235315.1 uncultured Solobacterium sp.
ATGACAAAAACAGCCACGTATAAATTTGAGATTAAAGACATCGACTGCGCAGACTGCGCCGCAAAACTGGAAGGAAAGATCGCACAGCTGGAAGGGATTTCCAATGTATCGCTGAACTTTCTGAAGAATTCGCTTGTCTATGACTGCGATCATGACAAGGGGAAAGAGATGGAAGAAGCAGTCCGTGCCCTGATCGCAAAGGAAGAGCCGGACGCAGTGCTGACCGCCAAGGGGCATACACATCATCATCATGATGAACACGATCATGAACATCATGCGGCGAAATCCATGCACGCAGACACTGCAGAACACCCGGGCCATCTGAAACTGCGGATTGAAAATGTTGACTGTGCGGACTGCGCAGCAGAACTGGAAGAGAAGATTGCGAAACTTGACGGTATCTCAAATGTCAGCTTCAGCTTTATCAGCAGCACGCTTACCTATGACAGCGAAGCTCCTGCAGAAGCGGAAACTGCGATACGTGAACTCGTCGCGGCGGAAGAGCCGGACGCAATTGTGTCACGCTTTGAATCCCGCTCCGGGAAGGAGCCGGAAGAGAAAAAAGATATCATGCCGTTACGCCTCGCCTTCGGAGGAATGCTGTTTTTGTTCGGTCTGTTCCTGGAAGGGGCATCGCAGGTATATGTGGAACTCGCGGCGTATCTGGTGCTCGGCTATGATGTTCTCTATAAAGCAGTACGCGGAATCGGCCGCGGCCAGGTATTCGATGAACATTTCCTGATGAGTATTGCGACCATTGCGGCGATGTATCTCAGAGATTTCCGGGAAGCTGCCGGTGTCATGCTGTTTTATCAGATCGGCGAATACTTCCAGGACCGTGCAGTTGATAATTCCCGCCGTTCCATCGGTGAGCTGATGGATATCCGTCCGGATTCTGCGAATGTAAAGCGCGGGGATTCCTGGGTTCAGGTTTATCCGGAGGATGTGCAGGTTGGTGATACCATTCTGGTCAAACCCGGAGAGCGGATTCCGCTCGACGGTGTTGTTCTGCGTGGTTCCTCTTCGCTGAATACCGCATCGCTGACCGGGGAATCCAGGCTTCGTGATGTGGATGAAGGAGACGAGGTTATCAGCGGATCGGTAAATGAAAACGGTCTTTTGGAGATCGAGGTATCCAAACCGTACGGAGAAAGTACGGTTGCCCGGATTCTGGATCTTGTGGAGAACCAGGATTCCCGGAAGGCAAACGCAGAGCAGTTTATCACCAAGTTCTCACGTGTTTATACCCCTGCGGTTGTGTTCTCTGCCATTGCGGTCGCGATTATTGTGACGATTGTCAAAGGTGATCTTAATTTCCTGGTTATCTCCTGTCCGTGTGCGCTTGTTATTTCGGTTCCCCTGTCCTTCTTTGCGGGAATCGGCGGTCTTTCCAAACAGGGCATTCTGGTGAAAGGCGCCAACATGATAGAGCCTCTCGCAAAGGCAAAAACAGCCGTTCTTGATAAGACCGGCACACTGACACAGGGCGTCTTTGAAGTGAGTGAAGTCCGCACATCCGGAAACCGGCAGGACGTTCTTATCGATGCGGCATATGCCGAAGCATCATCCAATCATCCGATTGCGGCAGGCATTCGCGCTGCCTGCGAAACAGAGCCGGATACTTCAGCTATCCGCGAGGTCAGTGAAATTGCCGGACGCGGTGTAAAGGTGAAAGTCAATGAGGACGTGATTCTTGCGGGCAACCGGCGGATGATGGAAGATGCGGGAATCACATGCCCACAGGAAGACAGTCTCGGAACACTTGTATATGTCGCAAAGAATGGTTCGTATGAAGGCTGTATCATACTGGAAGACAAACTGAAAGACGATGCGGCTGAAGCCATCCGCAGACTGAAGAGCGGCGGGCTTCGCACGGTCATCGTATCCGGCGATAATCCGAAGATCGCAGAGAAAGCAGGCCGGCAGCTTCAGGTGGATGAAGTGCACGGCGGCTGTATGCCGGAAGACAAAGTGAACTTTGTGAATGAATACCGGAAGGACGGAATCACGGTATTCGCGGGGGATGGGGTCAATGATGCCCCGGTGCTTGCGGCCGCAGACATCGGCTTTGCGATGGGCGCACTCGGAAGCGATGCGGCAATCGAAGCGGCAGACGTTGTCATCATGGATGACCGGCCGACCGGCCTGACGACAACGATTCTGGGTGCCCAGAAGATCCTTCGGGTTGTGAACCAGAATATCTACGGCGCAATCGGGGTTAAGATTCTGACCCTGATCCTGAGTGCATTCGGTATCGCGAACATGTGGTGGGCAATTTTCGCAGATACCGGTGTGGCAATGCTGTGTGTGGTGAATTCCATGCGTCTTTTGAACCTTGGAAAAAACAAATAACAGAATCGGATACCGGCGGCCGCGGAACTCACCGCAGCTGCCGGTTTTATTCTGCCCTGCAGGATTCGGTTCATCTTTTGCGGAGGAGAAGCGGATGGTAAAATATAATGCGGCCGGGAGAACATTGTTTTTCCCGGAAGAAAGAATGAACGAAATGACTGTGATCAGAAAATGTACAGCAGTGCTGGTTTCCCTGATGACGCTGGTTACCCCGGTGCTTGCCGAAGAGACTCCGACTATGGATCCGCAGGAAACCGAGGAGCCGGAAGAAGAGGTTTATGCCGTTGATCTTGAGACCGATTATGCGGTCCTGATTGAGCTGGGAAGCGGTGCGGTGCTGTTTGAAAAACAGGGAGATGAACCGGGAGATCCGGCATCGCTTGTAAAAATCATGACCGTACTTCTGGCTGCGGAACAGCTTCCGGACGAAGATAATCTGACAATGTCCTCCGCTGCGTTTCAGAGTTACAGCCACGATCAGGGAGTGCTGTGGATCCAGCAGGGCGAAACGCTCAGCGTAAAAGACTGTGAATATGCCTCCATGCTGGCAAGCGCCAATGATACGTGCGCGATGCTGGCGGAAGGAGCGGCAGGAGATATCCCATCTTTTGTGAAGAAGATGAATGAGCGGGCATCGGAAATCGGACTCCGGAATACCCATTTTGAAAACCCGTTTGGGACCTCCGCGGCCGGACAGTATTCCACGGCGTATGATCTTGCGCTTCTGACACGAGCCGCAATGAAAAACAATCGCTTTCAAACGATCTTCGGCGCATCCTCCTATACGCTGAATCCGACGAATATGCAGCCGCAGAGCAGACCGATCGCAAATGACTGCGAACTGCTGCGCAGCGGCGCATATCAGTACGAAAACGCACTGGGCGGGAAAATCGGATCCACCCCGGCAAACGGATATGCCCTTGCGGCATGTGCCGAAAAAGGAGCGACCGGACTGATTGCCGTTGTCATGCATGAAGGTACAGCTGAAGCTGCATACAGAGATGTTGAAGCGCTGTTTGAATTTGGATTTGAAAATGCGCAGACCATCACAATCACGCCGGAAGATATCGGCACCAGAACCGTTACGGTAAACGAAGGCAAGCGGCATGTGGCGGATGTCGTGTTCTCCGCTGACAGCAGTTTCAGTATCCTGATGCCGAAAGGAATGGATGCGGAACGGATTACATCGGAAATCGTGGTACAGAACGAAAACTCCACCGATCCGGAACGGATTACCGCAAATGTGGTATTCCTGCTTGACGGAGAAGAGGTCGACAGTGCTCCGCTTACCGCAACGATTATTCGTGAACCGGAAAAAGAACCGCTGAATTATTTTTGAACTGGCACAGAAAGCGTTTGATATCGTCAGTGTTGCGCTGCTCGCATTTGTGGTGCTGCGGCCGGCGGCGAGGTTTATTTTTCACAGACTCCAGCCTCCGAAATAACGGATGGGAAACAGAAAAAAATCTGTGTGAAATTTGTGTGATTGTTGGGAATTCGGAAAAGGAATGGTAAACTTATTGGCGTATGGTAAAGTTTTTTGAACTGTGGATTATCAACGCATTATCGTTATGGGTCATTGATCAGTTTTCAACGTCCGTAACCTTTGCGGGGTTTACGGCGAACAGCGCTCGTACTTACGATACTTAATCAGACGATACGTCCGCTTCTGCGGGTAATATCCGTTCCTTTGAATATTGTGACTCTCGGATTGTTTTCGTTTGTCATCAACGGTCTTGTTCTCTGGGCCTCCTTCCGTTTCAGTGACGGATCAGTTATCAGCTCATTCGGTGCGGCGATTTGGATTTCAATCCTGCTCGCATTGTTAAACGGCCTGTTTGAAAAACTGTTTGATAAGTAATGAATAGGAAATCAACGGTATAGTATGACAGTAATTAATGTGATTTATCAGTCGCGCGGCGGCAATACGCAGAAGGTCGCCGAAGCGATTGCGGAACAGTGCGGCGTCGAGGCCGTAAATATTGTGGAACCCCACAATATCTCAGGGTCTGACCTGCTGTTTGTCGGAATGGGCATCTACGCCGGCAAACCGGACAGTTCCCTGCTGGATTATCTGGACCAGCTGCCGGTGAACGCCATCAAGGGCGCGGCTGTTTTCAGCACGAGCGCAGCCGGGGTTGACCATATGGAGCTTGCGGTAAATCTCCTGGAACATAAAGGCATTACGGTTTATCCGAAACACCTTGTACTGAAGGGAAGGTTTCTCCTGATGAATAAGGGAAAGCCGGGGCCGGAGGAAATCGCGCAGGCAAAGGGGTTCGCAGACGAAGTGCTCGGTGCCTTCAATTACTGACGGAGCGCAGTTTGCGGGAATAAAAAACTGCCCGGACCGGGCAGACTTAAATGAAATCAAAAAAATGGAGCAGTCAGAGAGACTGCTCGCATTTTTTTAATGCTTCAAAGGTTTCCGGACTCAAATCGTGTTCGACCTTGCATGCATCTTTTGCGGCAATATCTTTGGGAATTCCGAGTTTCGTGAACAGAGATGTCAGAATACGATGACGTTCGTAAATGCGCTCTGCGATTTCCTTTCCGGGTTCAAGCAGTGTGATTTCTCCGTTCTTTTCCATTGTGATATATCCGTTCTCGCGGAATTTCTTCATTGCGATACTGACACTTGCTTTGGAGAA
>CAJOLG010000225.1 GCA_905235315.1 uncultured Solobacterium sp.
ATAACTTTAGTTTCCTTCGCGTCAAATTCCACGGTCCAGTTATAAGAAATCTGTTCCGGCGATGTGAGATTCGAACAGTTTACCTCTCCTCTCGGGTAACGGATCGCAAAGGGATGATCCTGATGCAGAGCGGTCCAGATCATATCCCGTGCTTCTTTTGCGTCTTTTGGCTGCGCAAGAATCAGATTCGGAAGCGAACGAAGAATTCCTACATCGAATACGCCGTGATGCGTATCCCCATCCGCACCGACGAGGCCTGCGCGGTCAATTCCGATCAGAACCGGAAGATCCATCCGGCACACATCATGATTGAGCTGATCGTATGCCCGCTGGAGAAAGGAACTGTAAATACTGATAAACGGACGAAGCCCGGAGTTGGCCAGCGAAGCCGCAAAGGTCATCGCATGTTCTTCCGCAATTCCGCAGTCAAAACTTCGTTCCGGATACGCCGCAAAGAAACGGTCAAGCGCACTTCCGTACACCATGGCCGGTGAAATTGCCGCAATCCGCTTATCATCCGCCGCAAATTCCGTAATGGTATCCGCAATCAGACGGGACCAGGATGCGTATCCGGCCGGTGTTTCATGAAGTGACTTGCCGGTCGCAGGATCAAACGGCCCAACCCCATGCCACTGTCCGGTAATATCCATTTCACAGGGGCCATATCCCCTTCCTTTCTGGGTGATCACATGAACAACGACCGGTCCTTCATGTTCTTTGGCAACCGTAAGCACGCGAATCAGATCTCTCAGATTATGTCCGTCTACCGGGCCGAGATATTCCATATTGAATTCTCCGAAGACACCGGCATCGATCACGGATTCCTTGAATGCATCTTTGACGTTTTTCATTCCCCGATACATTACTTTACCAAAGTCATTCCGGTTCAAAGACTGTTTCAGGGATGATTTGAAATTATTATAGGAAGTCGCAGACCGCAAACGGGCAAATCCGCGCGTCAGGGCCCCGACATTTGTGGAGATGGACATATTGTTATCGTTAAACACAATGACCATATTGCGCTTTTCGCTTCCGATCTGATTCAGCGCCTCCAGCGATTCTCCGGAGCCCATAGCGCCGTCACCGATTACCGGAACAACACAATACTCTTCGTTTAAAAGATCCCGGGCGACAGCCATTCCGAGCGCTGCGGATAATGAAGTGCTGCTGTGCCCTGCTTCCCAGCAGTCATACTCACTTTCAGCACGTTTCTGGAAGCCTGAAATTCCGTCATATTGACGAAGCTTGGGAAAGTATTTTGCCCGGCCTGTAAGAATTTTGTGCGTATAGCACTGATGCCCCACATCGAAAAATACTTTGTCACGGGGAGTATCAAAAACATAATGTAGCGCAATTGTCAGTTCAACGACACCGAGGTTGCTGGCGAGATGGCCGCCGGTTTTTGAAATGTTGTCAATCAGAAACCGGCGTATATCCGCGGCCAGGATAGTCATATCACTGATTGTCTGGGTTTTTAAGAATTCGGGATTCTGAATTTCCGTGAGATCCATACTGCCTCCTATTTTGCGCGTGCTTCAATCGCATTGATCATTCGGATCAATGAATCGTATTCAAATCCCCCAAACTTTTTAATACGCAAACGGCATTCCTCATACAGCGATTTCATTTCCTGCCGTGCCTTCTCCTCCCCCAGGAGTTTCACAACAGTAATCTTTTCATTGCGTTCATCCGAATTGCTTTTGCCAAGCTGTTCCGGAGTCGCTGTTATATCCAATATATCATCCTGAATCTGGAACGCCAGTCCCAGCAGATCACCGACTTCATGCCATTGTTCGGTTTCCGCTTCATCCTTTCCGGAAAGAACGGCTCCAATCATCAGCGGTGCCGAAAGAAGGCAGCCGGTTTTGTATTTATGTACGTTGCGAATATCGTCATACGTACTGTCCTTCGCTTCATTCATGTCCAGGCACTGACCGTAGACCATTCCATCCGGCCCTGCCATTTCCGAAAGAATATGGATTGCCCGTACCGTCTGCTCTGGAGGCACATCAGCAGACGAGGCTATATGAAACGCCTCGGTAAGCAGACCGTCACCGGCAAGAATCGCAGTCGCTTCATCAAACTGCCTGTGGTTGGTCGGACGTCCCCGCCGGAGATCATCATTATCCATCGCCGGAAGATCGTCATGAATCAGGGAGTAGGTATGAATCATTTCAATCGCAGCCGCAAACGGCACTCCCAGGGATTCATCAACACCGTATCCGCGCAGTACCTCAAACAGAAGGTTCGGCCGGATTCGTTTTCCGCCAGCTGTCAATGAATACAGCATGGCATCCTTCACACGGCTTTCTGTCACTCCGTCAAGGGATTGAACAAGAAGTTTTTCAAAATCCATATCAGTCCTCCTGATCGGCTGCGGTCAGTTCTTCGACACGTGCCTCAAATGCCTTGAGTTTGTCTTCGCAGTCTTTTACAAGTTCAAGCCCCTCTTCAAACAGTTTCAGTTTGATTGTTTCGTCAAGAGGCTGCTCATTGGCCTGCAGAAGATCAACAATCTCTTCCAGACGGCTCATTGACTCCTCAAATGTTTTAGTTTTCTTACTGACCATGATTACCCTCCTCCCGGATCACTTCAATAACGGAAGCGGAAACGGATCCTTTATGCATGCGTACCGCGATCGTGTCACCGTTCTGCAGTTCGCCAGCATCTGTAATAACCGCATCGTCCTTTTTCACAACACTGTATCCCCTGCTGAGTACTTTCAGCGGAGAATATGCGTCCAGCAGACCTGCTTTGGCAGAAAGGCCGCCGGACATTGCCGGCCGCAGCAGCGGAACGCAGCAGCTCCGCATTGCCTGTTTCAAGTGCTGTTTTCTCCTGTAACATTCGCTGCCCGACAGCGGTTTCCATATCCCTTCTGCAGTCACTGATCGTTGAACCAACACGTGAATTGACCGCATGCATCTGATGCAGAAAGCGCTCTGCAAGCAGATCTTTCTCCATTCGCCGGGAATAAATCAAACTTTCCGGATTTATATACCACGAAGAAGACTTTATTTCATCGAGATTATCCTTCTCAAAGGCGAGTCTTCGTTCCATCAGAGCCCGGATATCCTGTGCCGTTTTCTGAATGTTCAGACGAACCTCCCGGATATCAGGTGTGGCACGTTCGGCGGCTCCGGTCGGTGTCGGAGCCCGGAGATCGGCAGCGTAGTCCACCAGGGTGTTATCCGGTTCATGCCCAACGCCGGTCACTACCGGTGTCCGCATGGCCGCAACCGTCCGGACCAGTGCTTCATCATTGAAGCACCAGAGATCTTCCATACTTCCGCCTCCCCGGCAAAGAAGTACAACATCTGACCCGGAAGCGTCTGCTTTTTTCAGCGCTGCGATCAGTTCAGGCGGTGCGTTTTCACCCTGCACAAGAGCAGGAAATTCACGAACTTCCGCAACAGGCCAGCGCCGGCTCAGCGTATTATATACATCGGCCCTGGCATGTGTTGCGCTTCCCGTTACCAGTGCGATATGCATCGGATATCTGGGAAGAGGTTTCTTTCGGGAGTCGTCAAACAGCCCTTCCTCACTGAGCTTTTTATACAGGGCATCAAACATTGCCTTGAGATCACCCTGCCCGGCACGTTTCATCGTGCTCACAGTGAGCTGAACTTTACCCTGAACCTTATAAACCGTAACACTGCCGCTGACAACCACTTTGTCTCCGTCTTTCGGCACAAATCCGACCCGCTGGTTACTGCTGTTCCACATCGTGCAGTCGATCCGGCAGTTCTGATCTTTCAGAGAAAAATACCAATGCCGTGAAACACAGCGAAAATTGGAGACTTCTCCTTCAACGCAGACTCTGCTCAGATCGGATGCCATCGCAATCTGAGCCGTGATTCTGTCAACGAGCCATGATACGCTTCGTACGGTAATTCCGGGCATCATATCTTATCCAGTACACCGTTAATCAATTTATAACTGTCACCGTCACAGTATGTTTTGGCGAGCCGGACATATTCATCGATAATGACCTGCATGGATTCCTGCTTCAGATCAAATTCTGCGCAGCCGTTCAGCAGAATGGCCTGCTCGATATATCCGAGACGGTCAAACGTCCATCCTTCCAGAACCTCATCAATATAACCGTGATAGCGCTCCGTATTGTCGGCTGCCTGATGCACTACCTGCATGATGTATTCATCCGCTTCTTCTTCCTCTGAAAACGTATCACGGATCAGGTCTTCGACCGGACGATTGAACAGCTGATTCTGATAAGTTACAAACATAGCTTTTTCGCGATTACTGTGTCGTGTCATATATATAAATATTCCTGTTATCCTGTCTTATTTTACCTTATTTATTTATATAAAGCAGTGAAAATCATGTGAGGTGTACGTTGATCCGAACGTTTAAAGAACAAACAGGCCGGAAACCGGTTTTAAAGAACGCATGGATAATACTATAATGAACACATGACTTCGACGAATTCCGAAACCAAACGTCCCGGATTTTTCCGGCGTCTGTTCGGACATCTGAAAACGGTAAGAAAGCACCGCCGTCTCGTTCGCCGGCACTGTTTTGCGTGCGGTCTGTACCGTCAGGGGCTTCTTCATGATCTTTCCAAATATTCTCCCGGAGAGCTGATTCCCTCCGTCCGTTACTTTCAGGGATGGCGGAGTCCCTACCCTTATGAGAAAGAGTTAAACGGATATTCTCTTGGCTGGCTCCATCATAAAGGAAGAAATCTTCATCATTGGGAATACTGGTATGATACGTTTCCGGACAAGGGATGGGTTCCGGTCCGCATGCCGGATAAGTATCTTGCG
>CAJOLG010000226.1 GCA_905235315.1 uncultured Solobacterium sp.
TCCACTGCCGATTCCGATGTCATGAATGCCATTGCCGAACAGGAAATTGAAGTTACTGATGAGATGAGAGAATCGGCGAAGAGCCAGGTCTCCTTCTATACGATGATGTACGGTGACCAGTTCACCTCCTATCTTGCGTCGATGGGGCTGACAGAAGATGAATACGCCGAGAAATCGATTCTGCCCGCAATGCGGACCGAAAAACTCGTCGGAAAGTATGTTGAGGAAAACTTCGACACGCTGTGCGAGACCTATGATCCGCTGAATGCGGTCATCCTGTCGTTCACGTCTGAAGAAGATGCCTCTGCCGCGCTCAGTGCGCTGAAAGACGGCAGTGTCACTCCTGCGGAAGCGGCTTCGCAGAATAATTCCAGCAGTTACGGTGAAGAGGAAGTCATCACCATCAATACCCTGTCCTATGACTCTGCAGCGCTTACCGTACTGCGCAGTATGTCCGTGGATGACGGGTGGACAGAGATCCCTTCTTCCGACGGCGCAACATTCTATGTTCTGAAACTCGTTTCCCACAATCCTGCGGATTTCAGGGAAAAAGCGGTATCCGCACTCTCTGACATCAGTGCAGTCAGCGCGGAAAGTGATGAATATTTCCTGCGGAAGTACAATTTCCATGTCTACGACATCAATCTGTACAACGCCCTGAAGGATTCTGACCCGGCCATTCTGATCCAGGACAGACCGGCAGCCACCCCTGCAGCGGAAACAACAGGAGAATAAAATGAAGACGAAACGCCGGAATGAACCGGCGTTTTGTTTTGTGCGGGTTTATAATAAAACACGGAGGTAAAAACCATGTGTATTTTCTGCGATATCATCGATCATAAAATTCCTTCTTCCGTCGTGTACGAAGATGATGAGGTCCTCGCGATTCTCGATATCTCCCAGGTCACCCGCGGGCATACGATCGTTATGCCGAAGGTTCATACGCCGAACGTTCTGGAGGCGGATGATGAGACCGTTCGTACGGTATTCTCAGCTGCTGCCCGCATCGCGGCACTCCTGAAAGAGAAAACCGGCGCATCCGGCGTCAATCTGCTGAATAACTGCGGCGAGTCCGCCGGGCAGACCGTAGATCATCTTCATGTTCATGTTATCCCGCGTTACGGCGAAAATGATGCAATTCAGATTGCATTCAATCCCTCCGAACCGCAGGATCTCGCGGAAGTGCTTCAGACCATCAAAGGATAAAAAAATAGTCATCTGACTATTTTTTTATTCCCATCCGTTCAAGCATGGTTTCCCTTGCCTTGGTTTCATAGGTGTCATCCAGCGGTTCCAGCACAGCATTCTCCCCCGCATGACGCAGACCCCGCTGGAGAACAAGATCGGCGATGCGCGGGTTTTTCGGAAGCAGAGGGCCATGCATATAGGTTGCGGTGACCTGATCATTCACAAAACCCTCATACGGGCTCCGATACTCATTCCCATGCCCTTTCAGAACGCGGCCGAGCGGTGTGCTGACTCCTTTTGTCTGTCCGCCGTGGTTTTCAAAGCCGACAGCCTGGAATGTTTCATTATCCATCGTAACTTCGATCGCAATGTTTCCGATACAGCGGTGATCCCGGTCCGTCGCTTCCGTATAATAGTCGAAGAAATCAAGGCACGGAACCGTCTTCCCGTCCTGGTCTTTGTAATACTTGCCGAACATCTGATATCCGCCGCAGATCAGAAGAAACGCGGTACCCGATTTCATTGCGGCTTCGATTCCGCCGCGCCGTGCGATCAGATCTTCGAAAATCAGCCCCTGTTCACGGTCTGCCCCGCCGCCGAGGAAAAAGATATCGTAAGCGGAAATATCACGGGATTCCCCGATGCCGCAGGTATCCACCGTGACATCGATTCCCCGCTTTGCGGCCCGTGTCTTCAGAACCTGGATATTGCCCTTGTCACCATACAGATCCATCAGGTCATGATACATCCAGAGAATACGCAGTTTCATTGCCCGTTCCTCCCTGCCTGTTTTGCGAGGACCGCTCTTGTCGAATGAAGCGCAGTATAGGTCGATATGACATAACTGACCATTTCAGCTTCATCCAGCCAGCGGATCGCATCCCTGGCATTTTCAATGACTTTGACTTTGTCTTCCAGGCCTTCGTATTTCAGCCGGAGCGCCATATCATACGGGCGGGTTCCGGAGCAGACAATGGTTTTTACCGATGGATCATCCAGACGCTCAAAATGGGCGTCCCAGATCCAGGAAACATCGTGCCCGTCCTGATCGTTGTCATTCAGGAAGATGCAGATATTCTTGTCTTCCGGCCTGCTCATGATGTATTTCATCACTTCATTCGCACCGGTCGGGTTCTTGATCAGATTGATTGTGCACGGACGGCTGAGGGCAAATACCTCATTGCGCCCTTCTTTCAGCACATAATTGCGGAAGACATCATCCGCCGCAGACCAGTCCCGGCCGAGCACATTCATAAG
>CAJOLG010000227.1 GCA_905235315.1 uncultured Solobacterium sp.
ATACCAGCATCGTGCGGAAGCTCTCCTTCATATGCCGGTACTGCCCCGCTCCGTTGTACTGCGCAATAAAAACAGCGCCTGCGTTGGCAAGCCCCATGGCCGCAAAGTCTGCGATCATATAATAGCGGTTCACCGCGGCCACACTGCCGATTGCGGCATCGCCGAGCATCCCCACCATCAGGTTGTCCACAAGGTTTACCGAACTGGTGATCAGCGACTGCAGCATCATCGGTACGGCAATCGCCAGGACCCGCAGACAGAAGTTTTTATACTGCGTCAGATTCTTCATGCGTGCTGATTGTATATGGTTCCTTCGCCCTGCGCAAGTCCCGCGCTCCGGTTTTAATCGAATCCGGTTTTTGAGTATAATAGTCAGGTAAGGATTTTAAGTGACACCATGACCACAAATCAAACGATTGTAACACTGCACAACGGAACGAAGATTCCGCTGTACGGTCTGGATACGGTTGACTGCAGCGGGCAGGAAGTCGGCCCGCTGATCAAAGAAGCGCTGGAAAACGGAATCCGTCATGTCGCAACGGCTGCGGAATACGGTACGGAGAACGAGATCGGAGCTGCGATCCGAGCCAGCGGGGTTCCCCGCCAGGAGATCTTCCTCACGGATGAGATCAAGGGCATCAATAATACAGATGCGACCGTCCGCTCAGCCAATGCGTCCCTGCGCCGATTAGGTGCCGATTATGCGGACCTCCTGCTTTTGACATGGAATGGCGGAGAAAGCGAAACCGACCCGAAGAACAGCCGGATCTATAAGGCATGGAAAGGCCTGGAACAGCTGTACAAATCGGGTGCCGCCATGGCGATCGGCATCGTGGACTTTTCTCCCTGGCAGGTAGAGTATCTCCTCCACGACGTGGAAATCGCCCCGATGGTCTGCTATGCGGGCCTGTATCCGGGCCACCCTGATTTCGAAAAGCTGGTCACCTGCACCGACCACAACATTCTCACCATGGCCTATGCGCCCCGCACGATCGGCAATGTAGAGTCCTCAAAGGAACTTGTCATCCTTGCGGAGAAACATCAGTGCACGCCCCGGGATATCGTTCTGCAGTACCTGAAGCAGAAGAACTGCGTCGTCACCATTCGGCAGCCGGTGCTCCCTTCTGAAAACGTGACGCTTTCGGAAGAAGAGATGATCTTCCTCGACATGATGAACGACTACGCCGCCGAGTAAACAGATAGACAAAAAGAATTCCGCATCGGAATTCTTTCTTTTGGGATACGCGGTTTCTCCGGCGTCAGATCTCATGGATGCGCGAACGGTCAAAGCGGTTCGGCTGGGCATGGGTTTCAGCGGGCACCCCGACCGGGATCAGGCAGAACGGTTTCAGGGTATCCGGCAGGTTCAGAACCTTACTGACAGCCGCCATCCGGTCTTCTTCCGGTGCCACCGCAAGCCACACTGCCCCGTATCCGAGACTGTCTGCCTGCAGAAGAATGTTTTCACAGGCGGCCGAAAGATCGATCAGGCTGTACTTCGGTGCGATCAGCCCTTCCGTGCGGTAACACGGCACAAGGACAAGCGGTGCCCCTGCCGCACACCCGCTGTAGGGCGAACATTCGCTCAATGCCTGAATCACTCCGGCATCCCGCACGACATAGAACTCCCAGGGCTGCTGGTTACAGGCGGAGGGAGCCGCCATTGCGGCCCGCAGGAGCCATTCGACATCCACGCTTTTTACGGGATCCTCTTTGTACGCCCGGATACTCACCCGGTGAAAAATACTGTTCATACTCTGGTTTCCTTTCGTTTTTGTTTGATTTGCAGTTCTTCGTTGAAAAAAGCTCCTCTGCACATCCGGCAGAAGAGCTGTCAGGTTCTCAGGCGTTCATCCGGGCTTCCGCTTCTTTCCGAAGCTTTTCTTCGCCAAGATCTGCATAAATGAGCGCAATCATCTCATACAGCATCATGACATCTTCGTGCGGCGCATCAATTTTTTCCTTCGCCATATAGGAATCTGCCAGCGCTTTGAGTTCTTCCGGGTTCTGTTTCCGGTCGCGAGCACAGCGCAGCCAGACAAAGTCCGGATAGACTTCTGTTTCGTTTTCGTATTTCCATCTTTTCAGACCGGCATCGCATTCCTCATAACGGCCAAGGCCGTTCAGGCTTTCCGCAATTGCCTGGCGGGCGGAAAAATACTGGTTCCGCTCCGAGGTCATGTCAAAGGTGTCCAGAAGACGCCGGTTAAACGCAAGCCGTTCTTCATACTTCTTTGCGTCGGCCAGCGCGACATCCGCGTCCGCGAGAACATCATTGAGATCATAGTCCTTCTCATAGCTGCGGTCGACTTTATCTTCGGTCGGTTTTCCGTCCATCCCGAGGGATGCGATCACCCCGTCAATGACCGGCCAGATTTCAACGGCGACTTCGGCCCATACTTC
>CAJOLG010000228.1 GCA_905235315.1 uncultured Solobacterium sp.
TCTACCGTCCTGCATAGAAGATCCCCGTTGGGGCCGCAGATCAGGCGGTATTTCCGGCAGTAGTTCCGTGACCCGTGCACCTCTGCGTAAAGATCACGGGGGAGGAAATGAAACGACGTCCAGATCCGGGTGATCTCCTGGAGGCCGAGAATATCGGTCCGCGCATCTGCGAGCTCCGATTTCAGCTGGGTCGTAGCCGCATCCTTCGGCCCGTTCAGCTTCGCAAGCAGGGTCTTCGAGCAGTAATCCGTAAGCTGGGCGCAGAATGCGATATCCAGCGCTTCCGCATGGGAGTATCCGGCAATGGCCGCAGCGCAGTACGTTGCGTAGTAATGAAAATCACCGTTCATGATTCCCTCCTTCGAGCGCTCTGAGAAGCCGCCGGCTCTTCACCGCGTTGTAAAGCACATCGATCCCGCTGATGACAAGCGCAAGATCAAACAGGATGGAAGAAACGAAACTGAGCGGGTCTTCAACGGCCCCGCGATACAGGATAGTTACAACGACACTGAGCAGATTGACCGCAATATAAATCACCGTCGCCGCAAGATAAAACCGGCCGGCCTTCTTTCCGTGCCCCTCTTTTACTGCCCCGCGGTAAATAATGTAATGAAAAAGCAGGCAGATCAGGGTAAAGAACCCGGCAAACGCAATAAGGAGTCCGGCCTGCGCCTCTTTCGAAAGCTCGAGGGAGGGATCGATTAACGATTCGATGTTATATTCTTCCCCGGCAAGCAGCACCAGCATGACCTTAAACATGGCATACACGCCAAAAGCCAGGACTGCCCTTCCTGCCACAATCAGGTCACTCCGGCTCTTCCGCAGTAACCGCCACTGTTCTTTTTCTGCAAGTGCTTCCATGTTCATAAATTATATTACAATGTTGTTTCCGCAAACCGGACAGATTAAAAAAACAGCGATGATCCACCGCTGTTATTGGGCTGTTTCAGCCCGGAAGCTCACGGTTTTTCTTCGGAGCGAAAGCTTCCGAGATACCGCACTTCCGGCTCTTTGGATACCGCCGCGATCTGTTCGTTGGATATGCCGGCCGTATTGACCACTTCAATGAGGTAGTGATACGTACCGAGCGCACTTCCTTCGGGACGGTCATGGATCGTCACCAGTTCCAGCCCGGCATTATGAATTGTCACAATAATGTCATCGATCCGATCCGCCGCACACGATACCGCAAATACGCCGTGGGTACATCCTTCGCCCGAGAGGCTCTCCATGGCAAGCACATAGAATCTGGTTTTGTTTGCGGATGTGATCTGCACATTCTCTGCCAGCACCTCCAGGCCATAGAGTTCTGCACAGCCCGGCGCAGCCACTGCGGCGATGTGTTTGTCCTGCTGGGCCGCCACATACTCTGCGGCCGCAGCCGTGCTGGTCATCTCCTTGGTTTCCGCATCCGGAAGATGTTCCTTCCGCCATGTTTCACTCTGGCTGAGCCCCTGGGCATGCGAACAGACGAGTTGAATATCCTGCAGGGACGCGCCCGGCACCCCCATCAGCGTCTGGCTGATCGGCAGGATCACTTCCCCTGAGACATGCACTTCTTCTTCCGCAAGCAGGGCATCAATGTAATTCGTCACCGCACCGCCGATCGAATTTTCCTGCGGGATGACCGCATAGTCTGCGGTTCCCTCAACGACCGCACGGATCGCATCCTGCACGGTCTCCTGCGGCCGCATCTCTCCTGCATCAGGGAAAGCGAACCGGGCAGCTTCTTCGGTATAGGTGCCCGCCGGGCCGAGATAACTGACCCGTGCGCCGCTGCGCAGCTCCGTTTCCGCTTCTGCGGGGCTCACCGTGTTCTGCGGCAGATTGCCGGCACAGCCGGCTGACACCGCCAGAAGACAGGCGGCGATTCTCCAGATCCATCTGTTTCGTTTCATATGCATAATGATACCTCCGGCAGTCCATCCATGAAAGAAGAAACCGGAAGCCGGACAGTCCTGCGGAATATACCGGCAGATTTCCCTTACAGGCTGCCTGATGAAGCCTCACGTTCTGAATCCGGATGATTTCTTCCCCGCAGGCAGGGTATATTTCATCCTGCAGAAACGAAATTCTGCGACGGATGTGAGCGATACGCAGGATTCTTACCGTATTTGGCACAATAAAAAATTTCCTTATAAATGTTTATATTAACTTGGAATCAGTTATATGATTGATTTGGAAATCAGGAGTTTTCGTTATGAAAAAGTTTAAAAAATATCTTGCGCTGTTAATGACTCTGGGCCTCCTTGCCGGAAGCAATCCAGCTAATATACTGGCAGAATCGCTGCCGTCAGAAGAACTGCCGGTTGAAACCGATCAGCCGGCGGATGAACCG
>CAJOLG010000229.1 GCA_905235315.1 uncultured Solobacterium sp.
AAAAAAGAGCTCTGCGGTTTCGCAAAGCTCCTGTGTTACAGATACCCGTTTTTGTTTACTGGCGTTTGTATGCGTAGCAGATGTTGTAGTACGGTTCATCCGGGCTCTCGGAATACCACTCAACATGCAGGGAATCCTCGGATACCACATACCAGATTTCCATGGACATGCCCTGCTCATCTTCGTACAGGTAATTTCCGTCAGCCGTCTTTTTCCAGGTTCCCTTGACGTCCACGGCTCCGCCGCCGTCTTCCATGTGATGAACTGCGCTGCCGTCCCTGTTGAACTGGTAGTAGCTTTCATCACTTTCGAAGAGGGAAGCGTAGGTTTCACGGTCTGCGTAATCAGAATCTCCGTTCTGTTCCGCCTGGACAAGAATCCAGTCGATCTTCCATTTTCCGACGATCTTTTCATCTGGTTTACATCCGGCCAGAAAGTACCATTCCCACTGCCGCAAGCAGAGCCATCATTCGTTTTGCCATTTAATTTCCTCCTGAGTTTTCTCTATACTATCATAACAGCCGAAACGCAGGCCGTTTCAGTCAATTTCCGTCACAACCATCTGTGACTGGAACTTTCTCTGATAGACATCTGTCAGAATCACACCGTGACGCAGAACACAGTGACCGAGCGCGCCGTCTGTGACCACAATGTTTGTCGGATCCTGGATGCGGTATGTCCGATATGCGGTCTTTGAGCCAAGACTGTTGCCTTCCTCATCATAATAATCAAACAGGAAGTCCAGTGTTTCTCCGGCCTCAAGCGCATCATGTCCTTTTGCCATGAAGGCCTCATCATTGTCGATTTCATCATATCCGATGATCTTTCCCTTTGCGGGCGCCTCCTCATCCGTGGAACCTTCCCACTCGATGTACAGCATCACTTCCGTCTGTCCGTTCAGGATCGCCTTTGTGTAGCCGGTATATACATCGCCGCTGTCATCCGTACGAAGACCGGTCGGTTCATAGAAGACCGGATGGCCGTCAATGGAGATCCAGGTTCCGTCGGCGGTGATCATCAGATGTCCGTTTTCATCCTGCATGCCCGCATAATCCGAGCCGAGATACCGGAGTCCTTCGCTCGTTTCCATGTAGTAGAACTGCTGCTCATCCGAGATGATATTCCAGACGCTGTCCGGAAGATCCAGCGAATGTCCTTCCCCGTTTTCATAAATCGGGATTTCAATGATCGCCGGTGTTGTTACATAATCCTCAAACCCGGGTTTATACCACTCCTCTTCCTTGTAATCAATGGGCGGAAACAGCGTCGACAGGAAGCTGCCGTCGCTTTCCCCGACTTCCATGGAAGCCGCCATGATGGAGAAGAAATCCGTGGAGAATGCCTCCTGTTCCTTCAGATTGTTGTTTTTGTACTGCTTCCAGCAGTAGTCATAGGTAATGATCGACTGATACGGGAACGTGAAGGCCAGCCCGTTGATGCCGTCTGCGCTCTTGCGGTTGCGTGCCGTAATACATGCCTGTACATAGGTCATGATTTCATTGATCTCCCTGTCAGATGCGATCGAATCGTTGTAGTCCGTCTTCCGGAGGTTATCCAGATAGTGAACCAGATCGAGCTGTTCATTGTTCGCAAAGGTGTAGGAACTGTTCGCCGCAAGCGAGATATCCACATAATCGGATTCCTGAGCGCGGATTGCCTTATCCTGCTTGTTGAAGAGTTCATTCAGTTTCTCATATGCCGGCTTTACATAGGTCAGATCCACCAGGGAAAGCGTATAGGCGGTGATCTCCGAATCGTTAAGCATGCGTGCATTGTATTCATCGTACGTTCCGATGAGTTCCCGTCCGAAGTCCTCGGTGGAAACCGTCGGGTCTTTTGCGAGCATTCCGAAGGCAGAGCTGTAGAACCAGCCGCCGGCCGGTTCCGTTTCTTCGGATGCGAGGAAATAGTCCGCATAGGGCTCCAGAAGAACCGCAGTTTCAATGTTCTGCATCAGACATGCGTCAAACCCGATCATGTCAAATTTCACACCGGAATCTTTGATCGCGGAAACAATCTCATCGACCATGATTGTGCCGATGCTGTTGTCAGTCCGCCTGTTCAGATCATCCATACCGTATCCGGTCGACAATCCTCCGCCATGGTCCCACAGCACCAGCATATACCGGTCTGCCGGGTAGTTTTCCTTTGTCCAGGTAATAAAGTCAAGCAGTTCCTCCCGGCTGGACATACTGGTGTAGGAGTCAATATCCATGGCTTTCTTCAGCTTCCCGTTCTCCATGACATACCGTCCGACCGAGTTGTCGCGGATTCCGCGGGTGAACCAGCGGTAGGAGCCGCCGCACTCCATGACAAATTTCAGTGCGTCTCCCTGCTTTGTCGCATCCGCAATCTGCTTCATATTGGTAGAAGCCGCACCCGCCTTGTATTCAAGATCCGAACCAATGACATATGTCATGACGACTGTCGACTCGTTATTCGATTTGTCGGCGAAGAACTTCTCGCGGGAAGGCTGGATCGAAGCGAACGCCGCATAGTTATCCTGCATGTTCTCTTCCCGCAGGACTTCGGTCCCGTCACCGGTGATATTCCTCGTATTTCTGTAGGTGTCAATCTGCAGATACTCAACCAGCGGCCACGGCGTTTTCACCCGCAGGATCAGAATCCCGACCAGCGCAAGAACACCCGA
>CAJOLG010000230.1 GCA_905235315.1 uncultured Solobacterium sp.
TTGATTACCCATATTACATCGGACTGCGAGATTTCTCTGCCTTTATAGGAGTAGGTGTTGTTTGCGCCGGAAGGCCGTATCGTGGCGTCGATTCCCATAATGTCAAGCATCTCCTTTGCCAACGCGTGTTTGTAGGCTTCCGGGTCTTCAATGTTCGGAACCCGGCTGCGTGCCTGGTGATATACGTTGGCAAGATCCGGATAAATGGACATGTCATCGAAGAGCGCATCCTCCAGTGCCTTTGTATCAAGGATGCCGCCGCCGCTTACTTCCTCTAATTGTCCGGCTTCGAGACAGTTTCTGTCATCAAGTGGTTTCTTTTCCATATTGTTTCCTTTCCGCAGTCTTTTCTGACCGCAAATCTTTGTATGATTTCTGAGGTGCGAAGATGATTCTCTATACCTTTATTATTGCACGGTCTTCGATTGGATTGTTCAGAAAACAATGCCATAAGGGTACGGTGCGATTCGCCGCGAAAACAGAAGTCAGTATAAGCAAGCGAATCAGGGATTTGACCCTTCCCGAAAGGATGCGGAAGCGGCGATTCGGAACCGAAAATAATAGACAAATCGAAGGGGGGTAATGCAAAATAAATAATGGATGAGAAGGTGCTGATGATGAATAACCGTTTTAAGAAAGTGATGACTTCATTCCTGGCCATGCTGGTGCTCTTCGGACAGTCGGCAGTTACGGTCATTGCGGATGACAGCGAAGCAGAAGACACTCCTGTAATTGCGGAAAATGAACCGGAGGAAGAAATCACGGAAGAAAGCAGTGATGAAGCAGAAACGGTCTCAGCCAAAAGCGAAGAACGCAGTCAGGCTGAGAAAGACAGCATCACAGCTTCTTTTACTGCAGGCGACAGAAGCACCTATGAAGTGACGGTCTGTTACGCAAAGGCTGCCGGTATTCCGGAAGACGCCTGGCTGGATGTCAGTGAGATCACGGAAGATAATGCAAGATACCGTGAATACGCAGAGGAAGCGGCCCAGGCAACCGGGATTGATGCGGCGGACCTTGGCTATCTCAAGCTGCTGGATATTTCCATTGTGAATGGAGACGGAGACGTTGATCTGCTCGCACCGGTAGATGTGAATATCCGTCTTTGGGACAGGGAAGAGACTTCAGCGGATGACGTTCAGGTCGTTCACTTTGCCGGTGAAGAAGAAATCCCTCAGGTGGTTGAAGTTTCGGCATCCGGAGATACCGTGAGCTTTGAAACTGAAGGGTTTTCGGTCTATGCCGTTGTGGACGGAGAACCGAAGACACATACCTTTGAATTCTATTCCCCGGATGAAGCGGGCGCATATGAACTGTATGAGACCGTGATTCTCAAAGGGGAAGAGATCCTGCTTCAGCCGGAAGATCCGGAATCAGAAGATCTGATCTTTGCCGGATGGTATATCGATGAGGCATGTACGGAAAAGTTCACCGGTTTTGATCAGCCGGCGTCGGCTCTGGATGACGGCACGACAACGATCTATGCCAGATTCATCGAAGAACCGTATCAGATCAGCTATCACTATGATGGAAGTATCATTACGACCGACGAAGCAGAAGCCGGATCTGAATATACCTTTGACGCTGCTTATCCGGAATTTGAAATCATCACGCAGGATGCAGGCATAGCCACCAATGTCGGCTGGAATACAAAAGAAGACGGAACCGGTACAGTATATAAAACCGGCGATAAGGTCCAAGTCAATGAAGATATGGATCTGTACGCTGTGATTGAATCCAACTTCCTTGTCGAGTTTATTACTGCCGGCGGCGTACAGACAGAACCGCAGTATGTTATGGGCGGAGATCTTGCAGAAGAACCGGCAGATCCGACCTGGACAGGATATGAATTTGCCGGCTGGTACACGGATCCGGATTATGCGGTTTTATATGATTTCACTAAGCCTGTAACGGCATCCATGAAGCTTTATGCCAAATGGACCCCGCTGGAAGTCAGTTACACCGTTGCGGTATGGGTGGAAAAAGATGTCTATGATGAAACCAAGGAAGGCGAGGAGCTGATCACAGAGAAATACGGTTATCTTGGCTCCCAAAAATATACGGCTTTGGCGGATACTGCAATCAAACCGACAGATATTACCGGCACATATAAGACGGCTGCGGATGACATGATCAGAACCAGCCGCCAGAATTACATGCCGTATGTGTTCGAGGAAGATCTGTCGCTCGAAAGAAATAAGGATGTCACCGTCAGCCATGACGGTTCTACAATCGTCAATCTGTATTACCGCTATAAAACACTTAAGGTACAGTTCTGCACCAGCGGAGGAGCTCCTCTGTTTGAAGGACAGACG
>CAJOLG010000231.1 GCA_905235315.1 uncultured Solobacterium sp.
GAAAGAACTCAGCGTTGAAAACACAGAGAATGTATCCGGAGGATCCCTCGCTTCGGGTGACTACGACCGCTGCCCGATGTGCGACAATCCGACACCGGTGATCAACGGCCGCTGCAAGTGCTCCAACTGCGGACATTCCTGGAGAGCGGGAAGCCACTGAGACAGCAGGATCTGAATGTACAATGCGAATCCGGAATATCACATTCCGGATTTTTGTTATATATCGGTATTCTGTTTCAATTGCCCATTCACTGCTTTATTATGAAGGCAGAGTAAGAGGGAGTTATATGAACAATTTCAGGTATTACGCACCGACCGAGATCGTGTTTGGAAAAGAAACAGAACTGCAGACTGCTGCACTGGTTAAAAAATACGGCGGATCAAGGGTCTTTATTGTTTACGGCGGCCAGTCCGCAAAGAAAAGCGGTCTGATTGACCGGATTCTGAATAATCTTAACGAAAACGGAATTGAGAATATGGCGATGGGCGGAGTCGTGCCCAATCCGCTGGTCTCCAAAGCGCGGGAAATGACTTCCGCCGCAATTCAGTTCGGAGCGGATCTGATTCTCGCCGTCGGCGGCGGCAGTGTCATTGACACCGCCAAGGCAGTTGCGCACGGAACCGCAAATCCGGATCATGATCTCTGGGAGTTCTGGAGCGGAACCCCGCTCACAAAGAGCCTTCCGGTCGGGACGGTTCTGACCATCTCGGCTGCCGGAAGTGAAACCAGCGATTCAGCTGTGCTGACCAATGATACGCTCGAGGATGTCGTCAAGAAGGGAATCAACACCCCGTTCAACCGCTGTAAATTTGCCGTAATGAATCCGGAGCTCACAATGACGCTTCCGAAGTATCAGATCGGTGCCGGCGCGGCGGATATCTTCATGCACACGTCCGAGCGCTATTTCGGGGAGGTTACCGGCAATCATCTCACCGATGAGATTGCGGAAGGGCTCTTCCGCACCGTCATCCGGTTCGGCCCGATTGCGGTAAACGACCCGCACAATTATGAAGCGATGAGTGAACTGATGTGGTGCGGGAGTGTCTCGCATGTCGGAATTACCGGACTTGGCTCAAAAGGTAATGCCGGCCGGGAAGGGGACTGGGCATGTCATCAGCTGGGCATGGCGGTCTCTGCCCTGTATGATTCCACGCATGGGGCGACATTGACTGCGGTATGGGCGTCGTGGTGCCGTTATGTGATGGATACCGACATCCGCCGCTTTGCGCAGTTTGCCCGGAAGGTATACGGGGTGGAAGAAGCCGATGACAGATGTGCGGCAGAAGAAGGCATCCGGCGTACCAACGCATTCTTCGCAAGCCTCGGGATGCCGTTATCCCTGCGGGAACTGCTTGGCCATGAGGTGCAGGAGGAAGAACTCATTGCGCTGAGTGAAACCTGCAGCTGGGGACACAAACGGACGATCGGAGCGTTCCGCATCCTCGATTACGAGGATATGAAGGCCATTTATCAGATGGCAAAATAAAGCTTCTCCAAACGGGAAGACATAGGAAAACGGGACCGGAAACGGTCCCGTTTGTGCATCATTCCTCTTCTGAGCTGGCAGTGAGCTTGCGGAGAAGGCGAAGCAGCTCCTGCTTTTCTTCTTCCGTAAGACCGGCAAATACCGGACGGATCTTCTCGGCCCGCTCATCGCTGGTCTCATACGCCCGGGCCTTGCCGAGTTCGGTCAGCGTGATGCGGGTGGCGCGGCGGTCTTCCGGATCGACCGTGCGCTCCACATAGCCGTCTGCCCGGAGCTTTTCAATCAGCTCCGACATGGAGGAAGGGTTGATGCGCATCGCTTCGGCAAGTTCTTTCTGCCGGGCGCCTTCCTCGTACTTCAGAAGCTCTTCCATCACACGCTCCTGCGCAAACGGGCGCATTCCCTGCGGGTGATGACGGTGAGGCATTCCCTGCCGGTCTTCCCGGGGCGCTTCGTGCATGCGGAACGGGGGTTCGCCGCCCGCTGTGCAGTGCGGTCCCCGGTCCCTGTGCGGCCGGTTTCCGTGCGGCTCCGCGTGAAGTATGTTCCGGCGGATGCGGTGGGGAAGATGCATGAGTTCTTCAAATAATTGAAGTTCGATCGCTGTATCTGTCATACTGTATTTACCTCCTTTATTGTTTCGGTACCGAACTATTTATAACCCTCGGCAGGGTGTGTGTCAATATATTTCGGTACCAAAATAAAAAATTCTTCAGCAGTGCCGGAAGAAGGGAGCGGTCAGAAAATGCCGGCACAGTGTCCGGCATTTCAGAGAATCATCAGTTCTTTCAGCTGATGGATGGTATC
>CAJOLG010000232.1 GCA_905235315.1 uncultured Solobacterium sp.
GTTAACGCATTTGGAGAACACAATGCAGTACAGAAACGATAAATATGGAAATCCGCTTTCGATACTCGGTTTTGGATGTATGCGGTTTACCAGAAAAGGAAATGCGGTTGATATTGATAAGGCCGAGAAGGAAATCATGGCCGCATACAACAACGGCGTGAACTATTTTGACACTGCGTATATCTATCCGGGAAGCGAAGCCGCAATCGGAGAGATCTTTGAACGCAATCAGATTCGTGACAGAATCAATATTGCGACCAAACTTCCGCAGTACATGATTTCCAATGCGTCTGCGATCGATCGGTATTTCAATGAAGAACTGGCAAGACTGCGGACAGATCATGTGGATTATTACCTGATGCATCATCTGACCGATATTGCCATGTGGGAGAAACTGAAATCCATCGGCATCCTTGACTGGATCAAAGCCAGAAAGGAATCCGGTGAAATCCGCAATATCGGATTCTCCTATCACGGGAATACCGAAAATTTCCTGAAGATCCTGAATGATTATGACTGGGATATGTGCCAGATTCAGTACAACTATCTCGATGAAGTGAGTCAGGCAGGAAGAGACGGACTGAAAGCGGCGTATGAGAAAGGGATCCCGGTGGTGATCATGGAACCGCTGCGCGGCGGAAAACTGGTAAATATGCTGCCGGAAGAAGCGAAAAAAGCGATGGCCGACAGCGGCCGGAACTGGAGCCCTGCAGAGTGGGGACTGCGGTGGCTGTATGATCAGCCGGAAGTGACCGTCGTGCTTTCAGGTATGAATTCCGAGGCAATGGTGTACGAAAACTGCCGGACGGCATCCGAGACCCCGGCAGGAAGTTTTACACCGGAAGATTTTGCGGTGATCGAAACAGTAAAAGAAAAGATCAATGAGAAAGAGAAAGTCGGATGCACCGGCTGCCGGTACTGCATGCCGTGTCCGAAGGGCGTGGATATCCCGGGAATCTTCCGCTGCTACAACACCATGTATACCGAATCAAAAACGGCAGGGAGATTCCAGTTTGCCCAGACGGTGGGACTCACCAGGGAACCGGCGTTTGCGACACAGTGCGTGCAGTGCGGGAAATGCGAACAGCACTGCCCCCAGAGCATTCCGATCCGGGAAAAACTGAAGGAAGCAGACAAGGCGCTTCGCCCGCTGCCATACAGAATCGGCATCAATGCGGCCCGTGCATTCATGTTCCGGAAGGCATCCAAATGATCGGAAACGGATATTTTACAGACAGCCGTGTGTGAGATTATACTTTTTTATAATAAAAGGGAGAGTAACAATAATGAAAAAACCTGAAAAGAAAGCATCTGAAATGAGTGTCAGGGAGCTCGCTTCCTACATTGATTATTCCGTTCTGAAACCCGAATTCACCGAAGATCAGATCATTGAACTGACCAAGGACGGAGCGGCACTCGGGTGTGCAACCATCTGTATCAATCCGGCGTATATGGATCTCTGCAAACCGTATGTGGAGGGGACAGACACAAAGCTCTGCCCGGTCTGTGACTTCCCGTTCGGCGCAAGTTCGACCGAATCCAAAGTCGCACAGGCAAAGATTCTGGTGGATAAATACGCAGATGTGATCGGCGAACTGGATGTTGTCGCAAACTTTGGCCTGATCCGCAGCGGAAAATATGAAGCGGTCACAAATGATATCAAGGCCGTTGTGGATGTATGCCACGAAAAGAACATTCCGGTAAAGGTCATTTTTGAAACCGATGCGCTGAATGAGGAACAGGTGCGCAGGGCATGCCATTGCGGCGTTGATGCCGGAGTGGATTTCGTCAAGACAAGCACCGGCTTCCTGACCGGCTTTGAGGCGCATGGCGCGACCCCGGAGATCATCCAGATCATGATGGATGAGGTCGGAGACAAGGTAAAAATCAAAGGCTCCGGCTGTATTCGTACCCGGGAGCACTTCCTGAAGCTCATCGACATGGGAATCGACCGCATGGGTGTCGGATACAAGTCGGTTCCGGTGGTGCTTGATCTCAAGCGCTGATCCGCATCCGATCATTCGTTTCAGAAAAGGAACTTCTTCGGAAGTTCTTTTTTACTGCGTGCACAACAACTGCAGGAATCCCTGCAGCCGGTGCTGTGTTTTATACAGAGTATGCGAACAGTGTCATCACCGTGTAGAACACGATGATGCCTCCGATAATCAGCGCCTGCTTCCCGCGGTGCTGGGTCAGCAGCCCGATGAATTCACGGACGGCGGCATTCGGCCAGAAGTACCACTTTGTCTTTGCGCTCATTCCCTGCGCGCGCATTTTGACCCGCCGGGCAAAAATGCCGCTGCGGAATACATGATAGTTGGTCGTAGAAAATGCGACCTTCCCGATTGGATTTACTGTGATAATCTTTTCTTTTGAAAACTTCATGTTTTCAAAGGTATTTGTGGACTGATCCTCCTTGATGATGCGGTCTTCCGGAATACCGTGCTCCATCAGGTACCGCTTCATGGATTCGCTTTCCGAAATTACTTCATCCGGCCCCTGACCCCCGGAGGTGATAAATATCAGCGGCTTTCCGGTTTCTTCCAGCTGTTTGCGGTAAAACGAAAGCGCCCGGTCAATTCTGCCCTGCAGCAGCGGAGAAGGGGTACCGTCCTGACGCAGGGCGCAGCCGAGAATGATCAGAAAATCCCTGTCCCGATCCGGCTCATAGGAACATACGACAGCGTTTGCGGCAATGACGCCGATGATCATGCACTCAACGTAGAGATACACTGCGGCGATCAGATTGGTGAACAGTTCATGAATGATGATGTCTCTGAGATTTCCGGATGCCGCAAAGTCCGCAAAATAGAGGAATACATCCGTCGCCACAAGCAGAAATGCCAGCAGGATGCCGAGAATATTGACGACACTTACGCCTTCATGGCGGATCAGGGAGATGTTGGAAATAACAAGACCGACAGAGAATATCAGAATGAACGGGAAGGACAGGATCATATACAGCTTGGCAGAGCTCACAATATAAAGCGGAATACTTGCGGCAGTATACAGCGCCGGACTGTTCACAATTCCGTTCAGGATAACGGCAAACGTAACCACAACCGAAAAATCGAACAGCGCAAACCCGAAATAAAACACCGTATTATAGGAATATGGATTGTAACGCAGCTGAAGGATCAGCGTCCGGATCAGAATGACCAGCGCAGTAACACAGAACAGCAGGAAAACAGCACATTCCGCCGCCGCATGTTCTTTTGCGCCGGAAACGGCCAAAATGGCGAGCGCTGCGGCTGTGACCACGGCTGCGATGAGCAGGCTGAAGAGATTCGGTTTTTTATCCAGAGTGTCAAATTTAATCATGGTGTTTTTGCGAATTCATTATACCCGCAAACCAACGGCCCCGGACGGATAAACCGCCGTTATTTCGCAGAGGGATGGGCTATAATATCAGAGGAAGGAACCCGCAGAAACCCTGCGGGATTTGAAACCATACAACAGCGATGAAATTTCTGATTCTCAGCAGTAATAACGGCGGCGGCCACAATTCGGTGGCAGCTGCGCTGAAACAGCAGTGTACGGAACAGGGAGACACCGTTGATATCTGTGACTGTATGACATTCATTTCGGGCACGCTGTCGGATGCGGTCTCTTTTTCGCATGTTTTCATGTATCGTCACGCGCCGCGTCTTTTTGACGGAAGCTATGACGACACAGGGAAAAAGCATGAAATCTTCCGGGATAAAACCGCGCTGCGGAGATTCATCAATCTCGGAGCCGAAAAACTCGGGAAACAGATTCAGAAAGAGCGGTACGACGCCGTCATCTGTGTACATGTATTTGCCGGATTGATGCTGAGTGAGGCAGTCCGCCGATATCATCTTTCCGTGCGGACCGGAATCGTGGAAACCGATTACTGCAATACACCGGGCTGTGCCAACAATGACCTTGATTATCATTTCATACCGGATGCAGGGCTGATCCCGGAACTGACTGCGGCCGGTGTTCCGGAGGACCGGATTGTCGTTTCGGGAATTCCGGTACGGAAAACACTTCTGCGCAGGTTTGAAAAGACGAATGCAAAGCATATGCTCGGAATCCCGCAGGATCATGATCATATTCTTCTGATGGGCGGAAGTATGGGCTGCGGGCCGATTCCGGAACTGCTCGAACTTCTGGCTGCGGAGCTTCCGGAAACCACAGATGTTTCGGTTGTGTGCGGGACAAACATCAAAATGGAAAAAGAACTGAAAGAGAAATTCGGG
>CAJOLG010000233.1 GCA_905235315.1 uncultured Solobacterium sp.
ACTGTTGATTTGCCAGTACCGTTAATTGCGTACTTTATGTGAAGTGGTAAGATAAAACTGGACACGGAGGGGGTAGAAATTGGACACGAACCTGTAGTAAGCTAAACAGGCTAAAACAGGAAGGTGAACACAGCTACCTCGGACTGTGGACAGGAGGTTACCGCATGAAGTACACAAAGCAGGAAAGACTGGCCATCGGCAAGCGCGTGTATGACGGGGAAATCAACAGATACCAGGCTGCAGCTGAGTATGACATCAGCGAACAGACTGCCCGGAACTATATGCGGCTATACCGATTCGACAGCGGACTGCCTGCGAAATCACCCGGCACCCGCATTCAGAGAGAAGAAAGCTCGCCAAATTCCGTTATAGAAGAACCTGGTCTGGAAGAATATGAAGCCATGACCAAGGAAGAACTGATCCAGGAGCTGGTTCGTTCGAAGATACGGGAAGCACGGCTAAAAAAAGGCTACGAGGTGAAGGGAGATGGTCCGGAGAAGGTCTTTATTCCGTTAAGCAGCAAGAATACCAAGTAATCCTGGAGCTTAGCGGAAAGTTCCCGGTCAACATGCTTTGCAAGGAGATGGGGATTCAGCGAAGCACCTTCTATAATTGGAAGAAGCACCTGACAGATCCCGCGCCACGCACGAAAGCTCTGGTCAGCGCGATCATCCTGTTCCAGGAATATCATCTGAAATATCCATCCCATGGATACAGATGGCTGAACGCTAAGATCAGGCTTGATACGGGACAGATCATGTCGGATCCCTATGCTCACAAATGCTGCAAGATTGCCGGGATCAAGAGCAAGGCTAAGCATTACAAGTACAAGAAGCCCGGCGATCCATTCCGGATTTTCCCGAATCTTCTGACGGCAGAACTCGTCATCACCGGGCCACTGGAATGCATTGTCAGCGATATGACAGCATTCTGGGTGCACGGAGTCTACTACGAGCTGACGCTGTACATGGATCTCTGGAATAATGAGATCGTTGCCCATGCGCTATCGGCAAAACGCGGCGACCGGATGACCTACATCAGCGGGCTGAAAGATCTGATTGAGCTGAAGAAGCAGCATCCGGAATATCGGATGGTCCTCCATTCGGATCAAGGGTCGGTCTACGCATCCAAGGCGTTCAATGATCTGCTTCCCATGTATCACATAGATCATTCTATGTCGCGGGCAGGAACGCCGACCGACAATGCGGCAATGGAAGCAATTAATGGATGGATTAAAGCCGAGTTGTTTATGGATCTGCACGTAACTGGCGAGAAACCAGTCGGCGAGGAAATCGATGAGTACATCATCTTCTTCAACGAACAGCGACCTGCTTATTCCCTCGGCTATCTGACGCCGAAGCAATACAAGGAGCGTTTTTCACCAGCAACTTTATGAAAGCATGGGGCAGACTAACTCGATCGAAGAAACGGAGCAGTAAATTTTCTGGCGCGGGGTTTACGTTGGGCGGTCGGTGTGGTAGCCTCGCCGTAGGCGCCAGCCCAGTGGACGCCTATACGGATGGCGGCCGCGGGGATGGCCCTTAAGGCTGGCTATCCGCGCCGACAGGGCCCCGACGTCAACCTCCGGATGAAAATTTCCGGAGGTTTTCCTGTTTCTGTTCCGGTTTACGTATCCATAGTTCCTGTGGTATCGTCTGTTTGCTGCATCTCGGTTGATTAAGGAGGAACTGAGATGAATAAGAAACATTTGACTCTGCAGAAACGCCAGAGCATCGAACAGATGCTGAACAGCAAGATGAAATTAGCCGAGGTTGCCGGCACGCTTGGGGTGAGCAAATCCACTATTTCCAGAGAGGTCCGGGCACACGCCAAACGTTACAGGGTCGGCGGACAGGGATTTAACTTTAATGAATGCAAAAAACGCTACGGCTGTCAGAAAGCATGGGTCTGCGGCACGTGCAAGTCTCACAAAAAGTTCAAGCTCTGTCGGCGCTGCGCCATGTGCAATTCCCATTGTCCTGACTTTGAAAAGGAAGAATGTCCAAAGCTTGCGAAGCCGCCTTATGTCTGCAACGGCTGCGGGAAGCGTTCGATCTGTACTCTGGAGAAGAAGCTGTATGTTGCCAATGAAGCGCATGAGGAATACCGGAATATCCTGAGCGAGAGCCGGGCGGGTCTTCCCTACACGGAAGAGGAACTTCAGCAGTTGGATCAGCTGATCACTCCGCTGATTCAGCAGGGACAGTCGCCGTACCACATCTGCGCCACCAAACGCCGATTCAATCATGATCTCCGGAAGAACGGTCTATCGTCTGATTGATGACCGTGTCATCTCCGCGATGAACATGGATCTTCCGCGCAAAGTCAGATTCAAGCCGCGGCGGAAGAAGAGGGAATACAAAGTAGACAAGCGGTGCAGAATCGGACGGGATTACGGGTGCTTCCTGAGATTCCTTGAAGAAAATCCGGACACGCCTGTAACAGAGCTTGATTCAGTTGTAGGAAAGACAGGCGGAAAGGTCCTGCTGACCATTCATTTCGTAAAATGCGAGATGATGCTGGCTTTCCTGCGGGATGCCAACACCGCCAGGTCGGTCTCCGATGTCTTCGATTTCCTTTACCGGGAATTGGGCGACGCGGAATTTGAGAACATCTTCAGGGTTTGTCTGGCAGACAACGGAAGCGAGTTCTCTAATCCCATGGCGATTGAGTTTGATCCGGAAGACGGCGTCAGAAGAACCAGACTCTACTATTGTGATCCGAATGCTCCGTTCCAGAAAGGCTCGGCTGAAAGGAACCACGAATTCATTCGCTGTTTTATTCCCAAAGGAGTGGACCTGGGACAGTATACTCAGGATGATATCACCCTTATGATGAACCACATAAATTCATACAGCAGGGAAAGCCTGGGAAACAAATGCCCTTACGACGTTTTCCGCTTCTTCTACGGGCTTCTGAAGCTGCTGGGATGCACCACCATCCCGGCACAGAAGGTCACACTGAACAAGTCGGTATTCGGAAGGGATGTGACGGAATGAAGTACAGGAAGGGTACGCCGGAGTTCGAATACAATGTGGACGCTATGCACGAGATGGAAGATTCCATTCCCATGACCCGACCTGAACGGGAAAGCCTCCACTTCTGGGTACAGCACGGAAACGACATTGATACGAACCCGTGGAGTATCTACGAAACCGACGGATCGCCGATGGGTTTTCTGAAAGCTCTCAGAGTCCAGCAGGGATATTCTCATGGCCCCTGGGATTTCTGGGAGTATGAAAACTACCTGAAACCGGACACGTCAGGGTGTCCTTCGATCCTCAACTAACCCCGCGAAACTAAACTGAATCATTCCGAGATGCAGCCGAAACAGCATATGGAGGGCAGTTGCATTTACTTTGTCAAGCCAAAGCAAGTAGCCGCGCTGCCCTGTTTGCTCTGCCATTCTTTCCCTGCTGCGCGTCAATTATATACCAGATCGTTCTTCTTAGCCAGCCCCTCG
>CAJOLG010000234.1 GCA_905235315.1 uncultured Solobacterium sp.
CATACCCCGCCTGAATGCATTTTGTTTCCTGTTTCATAAAAAAATACCCTCCGCAAAGAGTATTTTACATGCTTTTAGAGATCATTCAGCACACCATTTTTCAAAAGTACACGGTGATCGCTGAATTTTGATACTTCATTGGAATGGGTGACCGCGATGATTGTCTTCCCGTATCGTTCCGACAGCATCTGGAACAGACGGATGATTTCCTGTTCCGTAGCGGTATCCAGGTTTCCGGTCGGCTCATCGGCGAAGATCAGATCCACGTTGCCGGCAATTGCCCGGGCAATCGCGATCCGCTGCTGCTCACCGCCGGAGAGATGCGTGACCATCCGGTCTGCTTTCGTATTCGCGATGCCGACCATATTCAGCAATGCATAGGTAAGCTCCGAGCGGTTCTTCGGAATCGGGTTGTCTGTTTCCGTCATCGCAAGCAGGATATTCTCCGCACCGGTAAGATAGGTCACGAGATTATAGCTCTGAAAGACAACACCGATCTTGTTGCGGCGGTATTTGTACAGCCCCATCTTGTCGATGTCCTCTCCCTGGTAGTAAATCTTTCCCTCTTCCTGTTTGTCCAGGCCGGCCATGATTGAAAGCAGAGTGGTTTTGCCGGAGCCGGACGGACCGAGAATCGTATAAAAGGTTCCTTCCTCAAACTCATAACAAAGATGTTTCAGGATCTCCCGTTTATAACTTCCGTCGGTATAGCCGTAACAGATATTTTCCAGTTTCAGTATTGTTCCCATAAGCGAGCCTCAGTTCTGTTCCAGCAGAATCTGCTTCGGATTCAGCCGCATGATCATAAAGGACGGAATGACGATGGCAATCAGCACGACGCCGGTTCCCAGAACGAAGATCTCCAGAATCAGAAGCGGGGAAACAGTGACGTGATATTCCGAAAGCAGGTCATCCTGAGTTACGGATGTGAAGTAGTCTGAGGAATTGAAAAAGGAATAGCCGTTGTCGCTGTCACTATACTGGGCCTCCGAACTGGTCTGAAAATCCAGGACCATATCGCCCACACTGCCGGCCATGAGGCTTCCGCTTACGGAAGCGAGGCCGAACCCGATAAACGCGACAATGATCAGTTCCAAAAACAGCTGCAGCACGATTTTAATTTTAGAAACACCGATGGAAAGCAGAACGCCGATCTCATATTCTCTGGTCTTGAGGGTCAGTGCCGTAACGAGGGATATGATGACCACTGCATTTACAACAACGATCCAGACAACGATATTCGCAAAGAAGCTCATCGTATCCAGGGGACGCGCCATTTTCGTAAAGGTTTCGTTATTCGCATTCAGCATCAGATACTGTCCGACTCTGCTCTGGTTGTCCGCGACAAACGCATCAACATTCAGCGGGTCATCCAGAAGATAGATCACTCTTCCCGGCAGCAGCGTCTTTTCACGAACAACGTCCGGCGTGTCCACATCCGGCCCATACCAGTCCGGATGAACTTTTTGGTTGATTTCACTTTCATTCTCTGTCATATCCGCCAGCGTTGTCAGCGGAATCTGAACACGGTTCTTCGGCGACTCAAACGGAGACATCCAGCGGAAGTTTTCCGAGTTCGGGTCTACCGTTTCCTTGGTGGAATAGATACCGATGATTTCCATTTCCGTCATAAGGGTATCTTCCGTAACACCTGCCGACGTGTAGGCTTCCCGGTTGTTATTGAAGTCGGTCGGATCTCCCAGCATGATTGAAAGCGTGTCTCCAAGGCGGAGACTGTTCTGTTCCGCAAGTTCTTCCGTAATCAGGACAACCGGCGCAGCGTCATCGATCTCATTCTGGGTATACCATCTTCCTTCCGTAATGGTAAATGTTCCTTCGTGAATCTCCAGCATATCCGGAAACAGGTTTCCGTAAATCATAATATTCGACCTGACATAATCACTGTCGTTCGATGTGCTGTCCTCATTGCCCAGCGGTACATGTTCAATATCCTTCGCGTAAGCAGTATTGGTATTCATGTAGTTGAACGCGACAACCCGTTTATCCTGGGCAAGCGCAACTGCGGTATCCCGGTCAATCCGCGGCTGATTGCGGTATGCGTTCTCAATTTCATCAACATCCGTAAGGGAGTCCGTATATTCCCAGAATGCGGAGTAGTCCACTTCATAAGTGACAATCGCACGCATCTTCTTCCGCGTCAGAATCTTCGCATTATCCGCTGCCTGTGATACACCGAGGCCGAGAATCACAAGATTGCCAAT
>CAJOLG010000235.1 GCA_905235315.1 uncultured Solobacterium sp.
CACCTCCTTTGTCTCCGTCGTTCTATTTATTAAATAATCCAAAACCCGCTCATTTGTAAATTCGTTCCTTCTTATCGCCTGCGATAAGCAGAACCTATCATACGAACTGAAAACGGCGGTGCGTAAGAAGCGTCCAGGGCGTTATGAGAGTCGCAGAAAACGAAACGGATCGCTGCTAGTTCCCCGCTATCTGAAAAATCATGTCAGGGATGACAGTGCTTCGGGTATGTAAATATTTCTGCGCAAGGTCTTCTCCTCTGCCAAGCAGCGGAACTCCCGTTGCGGAATTATCGGAAACTGCCAGCAACGCAATCGACGGAACATCAAATAAATCCGCCAATGTGTAAAATGTCCCTGTTTCCATCTCAATCAGTTCAGCGCCGGCGGCCTTTATCTCATCCAGATGCATATATTCCAATGATACGGAATCCGTACAGAACACCCTGGCTGTCCGGAGAGAGTACCCGGACGTTTCAGCCAGTTTCACGATTTCCTGCGTGTAAGCCATGTTCGGATGGATCGTTTCATACGGATGAAACTCCGTTAAGGAGCTGTTCAGATAATGATTTGTATATACGCCGGAAATACATACCTCCGGAGTGCAGAAATCACCGATTTCAAAGTCACCGGTCAGTCCGCCTGCAGCACCGACAAATATACATTTTCGAAACTTCATATCCGCACAGATTATGGCATGGTCCATTACATTGCATGCGCCGGATGCCGTTTGCGCCCAGGCCACTTTTACGCCGTCTTTTTCAACGGAATACCCCGAAATATAAGTGCGCTGTGCCAGCTCCGTAACTTCGTATGCCGGATCCTTAATAATCTTTGTCGGCTTCCATCCGGGAGCGATAACAAGGGCATCATATTCGGTTTCCGGGTCAAACCCGAAGCATTCCTGATACATAATTCCGGAATTATATTGTTTCATGCGCTCCAGCGCATTTAACAGTGCTTGCTTCATCGTTCCTTCCCTCCTTGTTTTCCGACTCTTTCACAATCCGCCGAATGCGTTTCATCCCGGGGATTCTGTGAGTGAAGGTATGCCCGTTCAGAATTCCTGCGGCTGCTTCTCAAAACCCCCGGGCCATCCCGCAGTTACGGCATCAGGATCCGGGATATCCTTAATCCTTCCCCGGTTATGGTTTTTCGCTTACTGAAGTTCTACGGTCACATAGTTCCGGTAAATCGATGCCGGGTTTCCTTCATCGTCTTCCGAAGGAATCTCCATGGTTCCCACGTCCAGTATCCTGTACTGTGCACCGCCGCACATCAGGATTTCCTTCTCGTTGGTGAAAAGGATACTGTCAATACTGACGGCGCCCAGCCGGTCCATGTTTTCCTTTGAGGCATAGATGATGAACAGGGTATCGGAGAAGTTGCACGCAACATGGATGTCTGTCGTCGTGCTGATCATAATCGGATCTGTGAAGGTGTTCCCGACGGCAGCCGCCAGCTGTTCCAGTGTCGGTGTGGTTTCGCTTCCTGCGGCGGCCTGAAGCTGGCTGTCATATACGCCGCTGTAAAGCACCAGGCTGTCTGGCATTTTTCCGCGCTTCAGTTCCGTGAAAAGGCCGTGATCCATCATCCGGTACGTATCTTCGAAGTCATCCCCGAAGATATTTTCCGCGTCCTTCCACATATCCGGATCATGGTTCTGTACTGCGGTCATGGCAATATAATGGGGAACTACCTCGCCCTTGTACAGCATGATGTAAACCATCTCATCCCGGTTGACGGGAACGCCTTCCGTTTCACAGAACGCGATGTAATGCTCACTCCAATCCCGGAATTCATCGTTTCCGATAATCCTGAAATCTTTATACTCATCCGCATTGAAAAGACTCTTTTCCCCCGCAATGGAGCCGATCCGGGCAGGCTTTTCCGGCTCAGCAGCCGCAGCTGCGGCTTCAGGAACATCCGGTTCCACAGCAGGCTCCCGGTCGGAATCATCCGCATCCTGCCTCTCGGGATCAAGGAACGCGGGAGTGCCTTCATAGGCATTTTCCGGAACGAAATCCCCGGACACCGGCATTGAGGCCAGCCCCGTGCAGTCCGCAAAGGCGTATTCCCCTACCGATTCGATTGTCCCGGGGAAGTAGAACGACATGATTGATGAGCAGCCTGCGAAGGTTCTTTTTCCGATCGCGGTGATGCTTTCCGGAAAAACGGCATGTTTCAGGGATTCACATTGATAGAACGCCCGGTCAGGCAGCGATGTGATATTACTGCCGCGGAACACAACATCCGAAACCGCGCTGCAGTTGGAAAACGCAAACGCGCCGAGAGATCTCAGCTTTTCCGGAAGCCGGAGGTAGGTAAGCGACCCGCAGAAAAGAAATGCGCCGTCTCCGATCGTTTCGATATTATCCTGCATATCCGCAAGATACAGTTTCCCGCAGCCGGAGAACGCGCCGGCACCGATGGAATTCAGGGAATCCGGCAGATAAATCTTTTCCAGCCGGCTGCAGGATTCAAACGCATAATCCCCGACAGCGGTAACGCCTTCCGGCACCGTGACCTTTACAAGGGCCGCGCTGCCCTGAAAGCAACCGTCTCCGATCGCTGC
>CAJOLG010000236.1 GCA_905235315.1 uncultured Solobacterium sp.
TCCGGCTCCGCAACGATCCCGTTCTCTTCCAGTTCCGCCTTCAGCTTACGATAGGCTGCCGCAGTCCGTTTTTCGAGTACAAGTTCTTCATCATACCGATTGCGGATGCGAACGGTTTCCAGCGTTTCATACCAGTCGCTCGGCAGTGCGTTAAGCTGATTTACCAGTACAAGGTAATCTGTCTGTTTCATATCTCATTCCGCAGTTTCGTTCCCGCCTGTGCAGGATTGTAATATTCCCTGATTCGAACTCCGGTTCGATGTACCGAATGTTCATCGTTTGATCAGCACCACCGCAACATCATTGACGTTGGTTCCGGTCGGACCGGTCATGATCAGCGCACCCGCTTCCTTCAGTGCATGATAGGCATCATTATTGCGGAGCACATCGGATATCGAAATGTTCTTTTCCCGCAGAAGCGAAGCGGTTCTTCCATCCACGATCCCGCCGGCCGCATCCGTCGGTCCGTCGGTTCCGTCACTGGCAAGCGAGAAGATCAGGGTATCCTGCAGGCCCTCAATGCCCTCTGCCGCGGAAAGCGCGATCTCCTGATTCCGCCCGCCGCGTCCTTCTCCGGTGATATGAACAATCGTCTCCCCGCCGCAGATATACGCAACGCCTGCGGTCTCGTTCTGATGGTCACGGGCAATTGCCGCAAGAAATCTTCCGGCTTCTCTCGCTTCTGTGTTCAGAGAAGCGGTCAGGAAACGGGGTTCATACCCCAGCCGTCTGGCTTCCTTCTCGGCAGCTGCGCAGAGTTGTTTTACACTGCCGGTAATATACGTTGTCACATTGTCCAGCTCTTTCGGAGTCTCTTCCCGAAGGAGCTTCATCACTTCTTCCGAAAGATCGAGGCCGTACTTGTCCGCAATCCGCAGGGCGTCTTCCGAACTTGCGGAATCCGGGCAGGCCGGACCGGAAGCGATCATATCGAGCGGATCACCGATGATATCGGAAAGCACAACGGAAAATACCCTGGCCGGTCTGCAGGCAGCCGCAAATCTTCCGCCTTTGACATTGGACAGCCGTTTGCGGAGCGTATTCATCTCGGTGATATCCGCGCCGCAGGCAAGCAGTGTTTCGGTAATCTCCTGCAGTTCGGAAAGCGGAATCCGGGGATCCTCAAACAGTGCGGATCCGCCGCCGGAAATCAGAAACACAACGATATCTTCAGGCTTCAGATCAGCGACAAGTTCTTCTGCCTTCCGGGTTGCGGCAACGGAATTTTCATCCACTACCGGATGCCCCGCCTCATAGCATCGTACATGCGGAATCTCCCCCATCACATGATCATATTTGGTGATACAGACTCCATCGCTGATCCTCTCCCCAAGAACATCAGCGGCGGCTTTGGACATCTGCCAGGCTGCTTTTCCGCATGCGACCAGAACGGTTTTCCCGGCTGTCTTGGGCAGATGCGCCAGTGCCGCGGCTACCGCAGTATCGGGCATTGCGGATTTCAGTGCGGCATTCATGATGGATTCCGCGTCTTCTCGAATTGTCATAATTCCTCCTGCAGGCATGTAATGATATCGATAACAGCTGTTTTTCTGATTTTATCATTTTCGTGCCGTCTTCAGACAAACAAAGGGCATTTCTGCCCTTTGTTTACGATTCTTCACTACAGACCTGCTTCTTCGGTTTATCCCACTGTATGCGGAGCCTCACAGAAGAATGCTCAGTTATTTCCTCTCCCGTAAGAATACAGGAGAACTCCCGTGATGCCTGCGATCAGCACCCCGCCCAGACACAGTGCCAGATAGAATCCGTCATCGCCAATCCCTGTATTCGGGATATAGTTCCTTACGGGAACGGGCGGCTTGGGAGCCGGGGTATCCTCATCCCTGTCGTTCTGTTTGATATTGTTCGTGATGTTGAAGCCATCTATGACCGGCGTGACATATACTGCGCCTTTATACTTGGCATTCAGTTTTGCGGCGGCAGCCCCGCGGTTACTTTTTCCGAAACACTGTATTCATAGTTCACGGTCATCTTCTCATCCTGATATACCGGAAGTTTCTTCACCGTGTATTCATTCCCGTCCCACGTCACCGGATATTCCGCTGGATCCAGTGTCTCGGTGTGAGAGGAGCCGTCGTCATACGTTCTGCTTACCGTAATAACGAGATCTTCTGCGTTCCGACCGCCGTCTGTCCATTTATAATAAACAAAAGAGCCTGTATCAGAGCAGGTTCAGGGAGCCGGTTATGGTTGAACACGTATTTGAGACTGCCTGCGGGGCAATTCACTACTGGACCAACGAACGAAGTAACGCAGAGACGGCGCTTATTTTTCTTCCCGGTCTTACTGCCGATCACCGCCTGTTTGAAAAACAGATCGAACACTTTGAAAAAACATATCGGGTTCTGGTATGGGAT
>CAJOLG010000237.1 GCA_905235315.1 uncultured Solobacterium sp.
GTCCCACGTCACCGGATATTCCGCTGGATCCAGTGTCTCGGTGTGAGAGGAGCCGTCGTCATACGTTCTGCTTACCGTAATAACGAGATCTTCTGCGTTATCGTGTTTGATTCCTCCGTCATTCCAGGTCTTGGTTCCCTTCAGATCGAAGTATTCTTTGTAAACCACTTTGATCTTATGATCACTCTGGACATTGGAGAAGGTGTAGGTTTCCGCGAATTCCTTCAGTTCTTCCTCACTGAGTTTCTTTCCGTCCACTTCGATGTAATCCAGTTCAAAATAGTTGTCTTCCGATGTATTCGGTTCATAGGAGATCGTGCGTGTTCCGCCGGCCCGGATCCCTCCGCTGCCCGGGGAGATCGTACCGCCGATCACTTCGGTTGTGATGATAAACCCTTCGATATGCGCCTTCGGTGAGGCAATTTCATAATCCGAGGTACTGCCATCGTCAAATCCCATCTGCAGATCTGCTTCCTCATTTGTTTCCCGCCACTGATTGACGTCTGTCGGAGTCTGATCATCAATTTTGACAGGGATTGTCAGGACGATCTCTGACTTCCTTACATAATCATCCACTTTGAAGGAAACCGTATTTCCGTCGATCGTCGGTGTTACTTCTGTGATTTGTTTCTCTTCCGGTGTTCCGGCAGGATACTCAATGGAGACGGTGATTTTGGAAGTATCGCCGTTCACGACAAACGGTTCCGCAATCGTATCACTCAGCGCAATGTCTTTGACGCCGATGACAGGAATATCCAGATCATCGAATTTGGCGCCGTAGTGGTAATCAAATTCATACGCAAAATTTTCGGTTGTATGAACTTCGCTCTTATAGAAGTTTCTGCAGTAATCGCTCGCATATGCTGTGTAATCCGGCGTTCTGGTTTCTCCGTTCCAGAATTGATCCGCAGGAATATCTCCCTTATCTATTACTCCGTTGTTGTTGTTATCCTTCATATACTGAGGATTCGCCAGCGCAACCAGTTCATTCCAGAGTTCATAGTGCAGGGTCTCCGGGTGGGTATTCAAAGCCTCAAGCTGTGCAGCTGAATTTGCCGTTTTATTAACGAAATTAAAACCGAGTGATTTGCCGTATGTGGCTGTGCCGTCTCCGCTCGTGCCGAGAGAGAAATAGCTTTTCTTATCTTTATACGCTCTTAACACTCCCCAGCAATCATAATTGATCTTCGGATAGGACCACAGATAATTCCATACCGGATTTTGATTATCAGAAGTGCCTCCAGGTACAGCCGTTTCAGTTCTTTCCTGCGGAAATCCGGACGGAACTTCTCTGGTATCCAGCAGTCCGTCGAATGAGATGTAGATTGCGGTCGGCTGATTGACAAGATCATTCACACCAAGAGTAACGTCCTGATTTTCCGTAAAGATCGGATTTGTCGTCGGTAAGCCGGTGAAATATGCATATAATCCGGTGTACAGGTTGATGCCGAAATGATCGCCGGGTGTACTCGTGCTCCAAGATTGAGCTTTTATCCCGCTGTTCATCCACGCACCTGATGCGTCAATGATATCCAGATAATCCTGTTTGTTATTCCCGTCCGAATCCTTGCCTACATCCAGCTGATAATGAATATCTCCATATGTATACCCCCAGCCTTTCGTACCGATCACGTTGACCTTGTCATAGGTCCCTGTAGCCCAGACGAGATCAACCCGGTCATAGTTGTTTAACAGGTACTGGATATTTGACCTGGCATATTCTTTAGTGAACCCATGTGCCGAACATGCGGTCAGGGCATATACCGCGATGGACGGATCTTTTGTCGTATTGAACTTGGTTCGGAACGTGATGTTTCCTTCCCCGTTTGCCTTATCGGTCCAGTCAAATCCTTTCCGGACATAATAGTTGCCTTCTTCCAGCAGTTTCTGACTCGTATAGGTTCCGTTGCCAAAATAATCCGGGTCTGTACTGCTTTCATCAAGCTCTTTATTATCTTTCGCAACATATACCTTGTCTTTGTCAGGATCGGTATAGTTACTGCTTTTCGCCGGGAGATCCACTCCTCTCAGTTCAGTATCACCGGTATCGTCAGAGAACTCCGGAGCTCTTTTCGCCGGTGCGGATTCCAGTGCTTCTTCATCGGCCGGTTCTTCTTCATCGGCCAGTTCTTCCGGATCCGCATTCGCGTCGGTATTGTCTGTATCCTCAGACGTGGTCTCCCCTTCAGAGGTTCCCGCAGGTTCATTGTTTTCTTCCGAGCCGCCCGCATTCTCATCGGGTACAGTCTCTTCTTCCTGTTCCGGAGTGCGTTCGCCTTCCGTTATCTCATCATTGGTTTCACCGGCAGGAATATTCCCCCCGATGTCATTTTCTTCGGCATAGGCAGCGATCATGGATGCAGGTGTGCTCATAAGCAGCGTAAGAGCTGTCAGTACAGATACTGTTTTCTTAAATACTTTCATATGGATCCCCTTCCCACGTGATCGGCAATGATCTGCCTGAATGCGGTTTTCGGCACAGAACCGATGTCTTTGGATGAACGGCAGTTCCGCAAAAAAACATGCGGAAGTTCATCCTCCGCCTACATAGTAACCTGTCCGACTGCCGTCTGTCCATTTATAATAAACAAAAGAACCTGTATCAGGTCAGGTTCAGGGAGCCGGTTATGGTTGAACACGTATTTGAGACTGCCTGCGGGGCAATTCACTACTGGACCAACGAACGAAGTAACGCAGAAACGGCGCTTATTTTTCTTCCCGGTCTTACTGCCGATCACCGCCTGTTTGAAAAACAGATCGAACACTTTGAAAAAACATATCGGGTTCTGGTATGGGAT
>CAJOLG010000238.1 GCA_905235315.1 uncultured Solobacterium sp.
ACACTAAATACAAGAACGGCAGGGACTGCCGGGATAGCCTGCTCAATATGAGGAACCACTGGGTATACTCACTTCGCAGGAAGCCCCCGCTTCAAGGCATCAGTCTAAGCGGTGGGTAGTTCACTAAGATCCGATATAGTTGGGGTATACCTATAACGAAACCATGAATGAAAAAGAACACGATGTGCGCCGAAAATACCGCACAATAACAGAAGAGCTTATACGTACAGGCAGAACGATTACCACAATGGAAAGCTGTACCGGAGGCCTGATCACATCCCTGATCACCGATACGGAAGGGGCATCTGCTGTTTTGAATGGTGCCTTTGTAACTTATTCCAACAGCGCAAAAATCGCCTGCGGAGTTCCGGCGGAGGTCATTGCGGAGTTCGGCGTATATTCGTCGGCGACCGCGGAGGCGATGGCAGAAACCGCGATGAAGCGATATGACAGCGATTATTCGGTTGGAATTACCGGAAGTTTCGGCAATCCGGATCCCGCAAACCGCGACAGTATTCCCGGGATTGTTTATATCGCGGTCTGTGACCAAACCCATACGTTCTCAAAGCGTCTGAAACTTCCGCTGTCCGGAAGCCGCTATGAAGATAAAATAGAAGCGGCGGATGCGGCGGCGGATCTTCTGCTGGATCTGATCGGATGGAAGAACGAGCGCTGAACACCGGCGGAATACATGAACGATACGGAGGAGTCCATGACATATAGGTTTCATACAGACAGTGACCCGGCAGCCATCGATGCATTTGTGACTGCCAGCGATCAGAATACATTATTTCAGTGCCATGAATGGGCAAGCGTCAAAGAAGACAGCTGGGACTCGGTTCTTGTTTCTGTGACAGAAGAGGAGAAGATTGTCGGTACGGCGCTGGTTTTGATTCGTCCGGTTATCTTAGGCAGAACCATGTTTTATATTCCCCGCGGGCCGGTGATGGACTGGCACAATAAAGAATTAGTAACGTTCATGCTGGATCATCTGACAGAACTCGCAAGGAAAAAGCATGCCATGGTAGTCCGGTTTGATCCGAATGTCATCTACCGCTGCTTTGATATTCGGGAAAAGGATCAGGAACATGAGATTCAGAATGCGGAAGTGATTGAATTCCTCAAGCAGTATGGGGCAGAACACAAAGGGTTCACCAAACGAATCGAAGAAGCAACGCAGCCGCGGTTCAATATCATCATGCATGTCGATGAAAACTGGAAAGACCGGCTTGCGAAAAACACCAGACAGTCCATCCGCACGGCAGAAAAGCGGGGTGCGGAGTGCTATGAAGGTCCGGAATACATTCCGGATCTCAGGACAGCGCTTCATTTTACGGAAACACGGCAGGGGATTGCCCTGCGCAATGAGCAGTATTTCCGTCACATGGCCGAGGTTTACGGGGACCGCTGTATTATCATGGTCGCAAAACTGAATTTTGAGCGGGAAACGGAACGGTTGAAGAATGAGCTGGAACTGGCACAGAAACAGCTCGCTGATGCAGGCTCCAAGAAGGAGCGTGCCCGGCTTGAAAAACTGATCGAAAATGATGAGAAGGATATCCGCTGGCTCGCAGAGTCGCAGCAGGCGGAAGGTACCAATGAAGTTGTTCTCTGCGGAAAGATGGTCATCTGCAACTCCAAACGTATGGAATTTGTAAATATGGGAAACAACACCGCCTACATGCGGGTAAGGGCAAACTACTGGCTCTATTCCAAATGCCTGGAGCGCTGTGCGGAATGGAAGATTCCGGTCTGCAGCTTCGGCGGAGTAGAAGGAACCCTGGACGACGGTCTGACGCAGTTCAAGAGTGCCTGGCCGGTCGATGTGGAAGAATATATCGGAGAATTCAATCTTGTGCTGAACCGTCCTGTATATCTGCTGTTTTCGAAACTGTATCCGGTTCTTTTAAAAACTGCAGCCAGGCTGCGGAGCAGAAAATAAGCGATGTACAAACCGTATTATCCGGCAGATTCCGTATGGGATCTGCTTTTTTCATCCGAAACAAAAAAACGATATACAGGTTCCGGAAGGATTCCTTCTGTATATCGTATCGGACTGTGGG
>CAJOLG010000239.1 GCA_905235315.1 uncultured Solobacterium sp.
AACCTGACGACACTTGCGGCTTTCGTCGGTGTGCTCAGCGCAATCATCGGTCTTGCGATCCAGGAGATGCTGAAAGATCTGATGAACGGGATGCATCTGACTCATGATGACTATTTCACGGTCGGTGACACGATCATCTATCATGACCGCACCGGGCTGGTAACCGAAATGACACCGCGCTCCGTCAAGCTTCTCGATATTGACACAAAAGACACCGTAATCATCTCAAACCGGAATATCGACGATATTGTCCGCCGCAGTAAACTGAACGATATCAATCTCCTGCTTTCCTATGAAGATGATCATAAAATGATCAACGAAGTGCTTCGCGCCATCTGCGAACGGATTCGGGATATTCCCGGTATTGATGACTGTGTATATAAAGGTGTGCATGAGTTCCAGAATCACGGCGTTATTTATAAAATCCGGTTCTTCTGTGAACCAAGCGTTTCACCGGAGCTGCGCCGTGCCGCACTCCGTGCGATTCAGGATGACCTTAAGGCTGCCGGGATCCGGATTCCGTATCCGCAGCTGGATATTCATTCAAAGGATCCGGCTGTTATTCAGATTGATCCGATTGATGAGACTGCGGGGGAATAACCCGCAGTTTTTTTGTCGGCAGGACCGTGAGCACACCGGCGCAAATCAAACGCCAAACTGTGCTAGAATTTCATTCACAGGACGGCAGCGGAAAATGCATTACGGAATGATTAAAAAATATGATATTGCGGATGGAGAAGGGGTTCGCGTTTCCCTGTTTGTGAGCGGGTGTACAAACCGCTGTAAGGGATGCTTTCAGCCGCAGACGTGGGCGTTTGATTACGGGGAACCGTATACCGCCGAAACAGAGCAGGAACTTATTGATGCGCTGTCCGACCGGAATATTTCCGGCCTGACTCTGCTGGGAGGAGAACCGTTCGAACTGGAGAACCAGAGGGTGCTTGTCGGTCTTTTGCGCCGGGTGCGCCGGGAACTCCCGGATAAAACAATCTGGTGTTATACCGGGTTTGTTTATGACAGGGATCTTGTGCCGGGCGGACGCCGGTACTGTGAAGTAACGGAGGAGTTCCTTTCGTATATTGATGTTCTTGTGGATGGGCCGTTTATCGAGGAACAGAAGGATATCCGTCTGGTATTCCGCGGTTCTTCCAATCAAAGGGTGCTGGATCTGAAGAAAACGAGGCAGACCGGAACGATTGTAAAATACATGGAGTGAAAGGCAGACAGATGGACGCAATCCCCGCAGATCTTGAAACGCTGGTATTTGAAAAAAGCCGGATGAATGAGGAGAAACTGACCGCATTCGGTTTTTTCAAAGAGGACGGTGTGTACCGGATCCGTATTCCGTTTCATGACGGGGAGTTTACGGCGGAAATCGAGGTTGATGAAAACGGGAAGGTGCGCGGCACGGTCATTGAAACCGCGATGGAGGAGGAATATCTTCCGCTTCGTGTGGCATCTCAGACCAGTGCGTTTGTCAGTACGATCCGCGGGGAATACTACGATCTTCTCTGCCGGATCCGGCAGGAGGCATTCGATGACCAGCTGTTCGTCAGCCCTCAGGCAAACCGGCTCGCTGCGCAGGTCGAACAGCAGTTTCAGGACTCGTTTGACCGGCCGTTTACAAAAGAGAAAGACTATGTGGTGTTCCGGGTTCCCGGAAATGCACACTGGTACGGAATTATCATGCGGGTTGCCCGCAGTAAAGTCTGCGGCGGAGATGAAGAATCTCTGATTGAGATCATCAATCTTCGGGCGGAAGAGCAGGAACTGGAAAAGCTGCTCTGCGAGCCGGGCATTTACCCCGGATGGCATATGAGCAAGAAGAGATGGATTTCCGTCGTACTGGACGATACGCTGAGCGATGACCGCATCATGGCGCTCATTCATGCCAGCAGGAATCTGGTGGCCGGGACGTCCGTCCGCAAAGCTGCGAATGAATGGATCGTACCGGCAAACCCGAATTATTTTGACCTGTATCATTATCTCCGGCTGAATTCCGTTCGTGAGTGGTCGCAGCCCGTCAACGTGAAGCCGGGGGATATTGTTTATATCTATGCGTC
>CAJOLG010000240.1 GCA_905235315.1 uncultured Solobacterium sp.
GCCGCAAGAAATTTAGCAGTTTTCATTCATCCATACCTCCAGTTTCCGCAGTGCTTTTCCCCGATGCGAGTAGATGTTCTTTTCTCCGGGCGCAAGTTCCGCAGAGGTGATTCCCCGTTCGGGGATATAAAAGATCGGATCATAGCCAAACCCATTGGTTCCGCGTGGCTCGTGCGCAATTTCACCATACCATGTATCAAAGAAAACCACGGGTTCCTTGCCCGGTGAAGTCCAGGCAATCGCACATGCATAATGGCAGGTGCGGTCTTCCTTATCTGCCACAAGTTCGATCAGCTTCTGATTCTTGATGGAGTACGGAGTATCGTGTCCCATCCAGCGTGCGCTGTGAATCCCGGGTTCATCATTCAGTGCCGCAACGCAGAGACCGCTGTCATCCGCTATCGCATCCAGGCCGTATCGTTCGGTCACAGCCCTCGCCTTGAGGATTGCGTTCTCCTGAAACGTTGTTCCGGTTTCTTCCGGCTCTGTCGGATCCGGAAGATCTTTCAGCGAAAGAACCGTGTACCCTTTCGGTTCCAGCATCTGACGAAATTCGCGAATCTTTCCTTCATTTCCGCTTGCCACAACGATCTTCTTTTCCATCATCAATATCCTTTCAGAAATACAGAATAATCTTCTTCGATAAAACGCTGAACATCGGACCGGAATGCCTCATCAATGTGAGACACCCTGCCGCGGCCATCGATCAAAGGATCTGTAAACCGCCGCTTGGCCTCTACAGCGATTCCGTCTTCCGGGCCTGCCTCACGGACTTCATGAAGCCGGCGGAAGCTTTCCCATCGTTCCGAAAATGGACTGTTCTCGAGAATACGGATCACTTCCGGCTCCGTACGGTATAAATCGGACCGGCTCAGGACCCCGTCACGGACAGCGTCTTTCAGCAGCCGGGCAAGGACTTCCATTCCGTATCGGTCTTCCCTTCCGGAGTATACTTTCCCGCACCGCAATGCAAGTCGGGCGAACGCCGTCCCCGATTCAGCAGATTGAAAGCCAAGTTCCGGAACCCCGTTTTCATTGTTAAGAACACGGATGTCACCCAGCAGATCCCGTGCTTCCTGCGGGGTAATGAACTGATAGTTTACCCCATTGCCGAGCGTATATTCGAGCCGGTCACAGGAGAGGCCGGGCATCTCGTTATCCGCAATCGGGAAGCGGTGATAATCGGAAACATCTTCTGCCGAAAGACCGAGGGACGCAAGTACTTCCCCGATCTCCCGGTCCGTTCGTATCATTTCTTCGGTATCTGCTTCCGTGGATTCCTGCGTCATATGATCTCCATTCAGGAAATCAATTACATGGGAGAATACAGGGGTTGAGATATCGTGAAACAGTCCGGCAAGACACTGAACCGGATCTTCGGTGAAGTGATATACAAGCACACTGACATTCCGGCTGTGCTGTGCCCTGCTGTAGTTTTCTCCCTTCACAAACAGCGGAAATGAGGTATATGCCATACCGCAGTTCATTTCAACTGCCTCGATCCGTTTCATGGCAGAGGAGCGCATTGCCCTGTTCACATACTCCGGTACGTAATAATCCTTATACAAATCAATCATGTTATACCCCGAACAGCGTAAACAGAACCGTAAACAGCAGCGCAGGCAGCAGATTCGCCGTACTGATTGTTTTGCCGAACAGCAGATTGACGCCGATCAGCGAAATAATCAGCGAACCGGTCATCGACAAGGAATTTAATACAGGGACGGTAAAGAAACCGGCTGCCGCATGGGCAAGAAGTGTGACGCTTCCCTGCAGGATTCCAACCGGAATAAACGAAAACAGAACGCCTTTTCCCATGGACGATGCCATCACCAGAATAATCACAAAATCAAGAATTGCCTTTGAAATCAGGATCGACATATCTCCGGTGATCCCTTCTTCGATGGATCCGACAATTGCCATCGCACCGATACATACGGTAAGCGAAGCGGTCACAAAGGCATCGGTAAATCCAGCATCTCCGGTACTTCCGGTCTTCTTTTTCAGGTATTCCCCAAACTGTTCCAGTTTCTGTTCAAGATC
>CAJOLG010000241.1 GCA_905235315.1 uncultured Solobacterium sp.
AGCTATAATGGTTGCCCGGATCATCCTGCCGGTGTGGATCGGTGGACTTCAAACGGGTTTGGAATCCATGTGGAGCCGAATACCCCCGAACAACAGGCCATAGTGGATCAGATAAACGAGGAATTAGCGCAGAACAAAATCCCGGAGCGGGATGGTCTGTTGCTTAATCCCGCGTATTTGATGCAGTATCCGCATGAAAAGCGGCTCCAGATGTGGAAGAATGAATACATAGAGGCGCGGCGTATCATGCGGTGCAAGGGCAAGCGGGCATCCAAAGAAGAATATGACCGGATGACTTACGCGGCTATGATGTGGAAAAGGGAAGAATGTATCGGTCAGACGTTGCCTCAGTATGAAGAACTGCACAGGAGCGGGACGCATGGAACGGAAGCAAAATGAATTGGATGATGAAACAGCGGCTTTGGGGCGGTATGTGGATCAGCCCGGTCAATGGGAAGACGTAACCCCGGAAGACGTAAAGCTGGAACAGGAAAAAGCATTTCAGATGTTTCTTGATGAAGTGAGAGCGAAACAGTAAGCTCCGGCGCATGAAAATGCCCTCCGCCTTTCAGACGTTGGTCTGTGTGGGTGGAGGGCTTTACTTATGCGCGGAAAAACAAACGGCGGAGGGTTTTAACCTTCCGCCGTTGTGCTGGTAGTAACCATGAAAACATATCCCCAGATTGTAATCTTGGTTCTACCGTGCAGGGTTTGGTGGAGCATAGGGGAGTCGAACCCCTGACCTCTACAATGCGAATGTAGCGCACTAACGAGTTCAGCGTTCTGCACTCCCATTTTGGGCTTCTGCCTGGTTGTGTGGGGTGTTAGCAACTTCGATAGAATCGAAGCATCTATACCGCACCCCTTTTTTGTTCTGAAAAGAAAAAACTCGGCCAACATGAGTGTTATCTCGCGTTGGCCGAATTCTTTTGGTTTTATACAGCGATTCCCGGGATGCAGCGTTCCGTTTCATCAATCTGGATCAGAGGCTTCTCCTGAGCGATCTGCGTCCGGAAGGAATCAGCTGCCACATAGAAGGTAATGTTCAGGTGATAATCCTTATCGACCGTGATCTTTTCGATCAGCCGGGCCAGGATCATCTTCTTCGCATCATTATCTGCGGCATCAAATTCCGCAGCCCAGTCGTTGATCAGCTCATACTGTGTGGACAGATATTTCATGCGGGATTCTTCCGCACCCTTCTCATCCTCCAATTCGCTGAGCCGTGCCTCACATGCGGCAAGATCTGCTTTGTTCTTCTCAAGCATCTCTTTCAGCAGCTCTGTATCAAAGTCGCTTTCGCCCATGATGGAACGCATGACCTCCTGCCTGAGCCGATCTTCCTGCGCAACCAGTTTTTCCCGCTCTGCTTTCGCGGCTTTCAGCTGGTAAGCGATTTTGCTTTTGAGCTGGATTCTGGCTTGTTCCTCCCATACGCCGCTCACCATTTTTGTGATATTCCTGAAATACTGGTGTACGACCTCAAGAACGGCGGCTTCGATCCTGGCTGCGGAATAGACCGTCTGCCCATCGCAGTGCTTCGCCTTCACACTGCCGTTATAGCAGCGGTAGATCGGGCGATGATACGCGCCGTTCTTTCTCTGCTTGGTGCAGTAGGTCCCGACCAGCTTGCAGCCGCAGTGCGCGCAATACAGGATGCCGGACAGTAGGGATGCGCCGTAAACGCTGGTCTTGGTTTTGGCTTCCTCCGGGAGAGACTCATCTTCCGCCTGCCGCTGACTGAAGTATTTGCGGGGAATGTGCTGCCCCAGCACATACTGGGCAAACTGGGAAGTCTCATCGGAGATGATGCGAAGCTTTTCAATCGGCTCAGACAGCGTATCATTCATATGAAACCGTCCCGTATACATCGGGTTCCGGATCATATTCCGTATTGTCTGCGGTGTCCAGACCTTGCCTGGATCAGGATATTTCTGATTCAGATAGTTGGCTGCCCGAAGCGTTCCGTATCCCTCATTGACGATCAGATCAAAGACTTCCCTGACAATCGGCCCTTTCACCTCGTCAATCTCCAGA
>CAJOLG010000242.1 GCA_905235315.1 uncultured Solobacterium sp.
GCGGTATTCAATCTTGCCGGGGCCGGCGATCATGTCATCGCTTCTTCGGCGATCTACGGCGGAACCTATAATCTCTTTAATGTAACGATGCGCCGCATGGGAGTGGATTTCACGTTTGTGGATCCCGACTGCAGCGATGAAGAACTGGAAGGCGCATTCCGGGAGAATACAAAATGTGTGTTCGGCGAAACCATTGCCAATCCGGCGCTCACGGTTTTCGATTTCGAACGCTTTGCCAGGGCTGCCCATTCCCATGGCGTGCCGCTGATCGTGGACAATACGTTTGCGACCCCGATCAACTGCCGTCCGTTCGAATGGGGCGCGGATATTGTTACCCACAGCACCACCAAGTATATGGATGGTCATGACATGACGGTCGGCGGCTGTATTGTCGACTCCGGCAAATTTGACTGGATCGCCCATAAAGACAAATTCCCGGGTCTCACCGAACCGGATGAATCCTATCACGGCGTGACCTATGCCGAGCGGTTCGGTCTTGCGGGCGCGTTCATCACGAAAGCCACCAGCCAGCTGATGCGGGATCTCGGTTCCATTCAGGCGCCGATGAATGCCTATCTGCTCAATGCGGGTCTTGAGTCCCTGGCAGTGCGCATGGAGCGGCACTGTGCCAATGCACAGAGAACCGCGGAGTATCTCGAAGCACACGAAAAAGTGACCTGGGTCAATTATCCCGGCCTCCCGTCGAATAAATACTATGAACGGGCAAAGAAATATATGCCCAACGGAACCTGCGGTGTCATCTCCTTCGGAGTAAAGGGCGGGCGGCCTGCGGCAGAACGCTTCATGAGCAGACTGAAGGTAGCGATGATCGCCACCCATGTGGCGGATGCGCATACCTGTGTCCTGCATCCGGCATCTTCCACGCACCGCCAGATGAGCGATGAAGAACTCATTGCGGCCGGTGTCGGACCGGATCTCATCCGGCTTTCCGTGGGAATCGAGCACATCGACGATATCCTTGCCGATCTTGAACAGGCCCTTTCGGCGATCTGACCGTCTGTTTCAAAAAAATTCTGCAGCCTGCAGCGAAACCGGTTCCGGATGTGTTTCAATAGTGAAAAGAGGAAACGATGATGAAACGTATGATGAAGTTTATGAGTGCAGCCGTGCTTGCACTTGCGCTGACGGCCTGCGGCTCCGCACACTCTTCCGCGGCGGAACCCTATGCGGCGGAGGAAACTGCCTATGAAGGTGAATACGGCCTTGCGGTTTCCAATAGTTTCATGGCGGATGGAGATTATGCGCCGATGGAAGAACCCGCTGCGGCATATGACAGTACGGAAGACGAACCCGAAATCATAACCGGCGAGAAGCTGGTATATACCGGGTCCGTCAACCTTGAGACCCTGCAGTATGAGGATACGGTTGCGGCGGTGCAGGAGTACATCAAACGATATAACGGGATCATCGAGCAGCAGAATGAATGGGACAGCGACCGCAGCTGGACGTATACCGACGGCCGGAAGCGGATGTCAAACCGTACGCTTTCCATGACCGTTCGGATTCCGACCGAATCCTTTGACAGTTTTATGAATGACATGGACGGGGCAGGGAAGGTCACAGCCCGCAGCCAGTCGGTAGAGAATATCTCACGCCGGTATAATGACAACTCCATCGAGATCGAAGCACTCCGCAAACAGCAGGAGCGGCTGCTTGAGATGATGGACAAAGCGGAAACCGTGGAAGAAATGATCCAGGTGGAATCGCGTCTTTCCGAGGTACAGGTTGCGCTGAACCGCGATCTCAGTTATCAGGCGGGCATGGATACGGATGTGAAGTATTCAACCATCTATCTCAATATCAGTGAAGTACAGGAATACACCCCTGCGGACAATGATGTTCCGATCGGAGGCTTCTGGAAACGGCTGACCGCTGCGGCAGAAAACTCCTGGAAATCCTTTGTCTACTTCCTGCAGAACGCGGTCATCCTGCTGATCAGACTCCTCCCGTATTTCCTGCTGGCGGCACTGATCATCTTCGGCGTCAAACAGTACCGTAAGGCCAAAGG
>CAJOLG010000243.1 GCA_905235315.1 uncultured Solobacterium sp.
CCGCAGGATATGCAGGGTGAATCCCTCATTCTTTCCGCTGAGCGGGACAATTGCCATCAGGAACACCAGCACGCCCATACCGCCGACCCAGTGTGTAAAGCTGCGCCAGTAAAGCAGACCGTGCGACATGGCCTCTACATCCGCAAGAATGGAGGATCCGGTCGTTGTAAAACCGGAGGCCGTTTCAAACACACAGTCGATATAGCTCGGAATCTCGCGGGAGATATAGAACGGAAGCGCACCGAACAGCGAAAGCGCGATCCACGCAAAGCCGGTCGTAACGAGGCCTTCCTTGGCGTAGAAGTTATGCTTCGCATCCCGCGTGATCCACAGCAGCGCACTGCCGGCCACCAGGATAATAATCTGGCTCTTCAGAACGGCGAGCGCAGCGTTTCCTTCCCGATACAGCAGGCTGATTCCCCACGCAGGCACAAGAAACAGGCCTTCGATAATCAGAATAAACCCGATGATCCGGCCGATTTGTTTATAGTTCATCGCGTTCCGCATGATCAATCCTCAAAAATATCGTTCAGGCTGTAAATCTTCGTATCCGCGTTTGTCACAACGATCAGGGAATCCCCCTCCGCAAATTTTGAGTTTCCGGTCGGGAGTTCCACTTTTCCGCGGGTGAAGATCGAGGCAATCAGAATATTCTGTTTCGTTTTTACCGTGCGCAGCGGTTCGCCGCAGTGCTTCGTATCCTTGTCGACCTTAAACTCCAGTGCTTCGATCTTTCCGCCGGCGAGCCGGTGAACCGAGACGGCGTTCCCCTCCTGATTCTGCATGGCACGCACATACCGCAGGATGGAATATCCGGTAAGCTCTTTCGGGGAGATGACTGCCCCGATCGAAAGTGTATCCAGAATCTTGTTGTTTTCCGCGTGGCTGAGCTTGGTGACAACCTGCGCTACGTTCCGGGCAGTGGCGTACAGCGAGATTACGATATTCAGTTCATCGAGACCGGTCAGCGTTACCACCGCATCGCTGTCTCCGACCCCTTCCATATCAAGAAATTCCTGACTGGACGCATCGCCGTGAATAATCGTGCAGTCCGGCAGAATCTCCGCAAGTTCCTGGCAGCGTTCCGCATTGGATTCCATGATCGTGCAGTCCATACCGGTTTTTTCCAGTTCCTTCACAAGATAGTAACTGATTCTTCCGCCGCCGGCGATCAGAACCCGTTTTGGCTTCTTTGCGATGATGCCGAGGTTGCGCAGAAGAACCGTGAGATTGTTCGTGCCTGCCGTAATAAACAGCTGGTCGTTTTCCCGGATGATGAAATTGCCGTCCGGCATAATCGTTTCTCCGTTGCGCTGCACCGCACATACGAGAACCTGGGTATGAACAATATCACTCATCTTTGAGAGCTTGGTATTTTTCAGCGGGTTTTTCGCATCCACCCGAAGTTCCACGATTTCAATATTTCCCTTGGCAAAGGAATCCACACTGAGGAAGCCCGGGAAATTCAGCAGACGGGCAATCTCATGCGCCGCCTGTTTTTCCGGATTTACGGAAAGCGTAAGACCGAAGACATCGCGCATCTCATACGCCTGTGCACGGTACTCCGGATTCCGGATGCGGCCGATCGTCGTAAGATCCGGATTCATTCCGTGCGCCGTCATACACGCAAGCATGTTCACTTCATCCATGTCGGTCGCCGCAATAAAAAGCTCGGCTTCCGCCACATCTGCCGCCTCCAGCACAGACATGCTCGCCGCGTTGCCTGCCACTGTCATGACATCGTATTTTTCCATAATATCTTCGAGAACTTCGGTACTGCAGTCGATGACTGTAATCTCGTGGCCTTCATTTGTCAGCTGTTCTGTCAGACAGGAACCAATCTTTCCGCCGCCCGCAATCAGAATCTTCATACCCCTGGACCTCCGTCCGATTTTTTAAATCATATATGGACTATTCTAGTCTCTTTTATATAAAACAACAATTAAGAAAATCAGATATGAAGCGAAACCCATTCCCCTTTCCGGAACCGGGAAGAAAACATCACATACCGGCTGAACTGGTC
>CAJOLG010000244.1 GCA_905235315.1 uncultured Solobacterium sp.
ACTCGGACAAACAGCGAAAGACGGACATGACAGCCGAGGAACTGTTCTATATCCTTTCGTGCCGCAATGCCGATCTTTTTCAGCATACTGCCCTGTTTTCCGATCAGGATCGCTTTCTGTCCGGGACGTTCCACAAGAATCATCGCATGGATCTCGCAGTCATTTTTCACAAATTCTTTCCGCTCGATGACAACAGCCGCCGCATGAGGAACCTCTTCTTCGGTAAGCAGCAGGATCTTCTCGCGGATGATCTCCGCGATCCGGAAGTTTTCCGGATTATCACTCACAATCTCCCGCGGATACATAGGCTCCCCCTCCGGAAGATAGCGGATCGTTGTTTCAAGCAGGTCATCAAAATCCCTGCTTTTCAATGCCGAAACCGGAAAGAGTTCCTGAAAGGTATACCGCTCCTGCCAGGAAAGCAGATTCTTTAATACGGTTTCTTTCGGCAGCCGGTCGATTTTGTTGAAGATCAGAAATACCGGCAGTTCTGCCTGAGCAACCATATTCAAAACAAATTCATCCCCGGTTCCGTACGGCCGGGTGCCGTCCACAATCAGATAGATCAGGTCCACACCCTGAATCACATTGGAAGCTTCCTTGTTCATGCGGGATTCAAGACGGGATTTTGCCTTGTGAATCCCCGGCGTATCCGTAAACACAATCTGTGCTTCCTCCGTGTTTACAATGCCGCGGATCTCACTCCGTGTTGTCTGCGGTTTGGGAGATACGATCGCAATTTTTTCATTTACCAGGGCATTGATCAGGGTGCTCTTACCCGCATTCGGCCGACCGGCCAGCGCCACAAATCCAAACCGCATCACGCAAGATCCTCCGGGCCGAACGGCATCGGAAGCAGTTCTGCCATGTTCGTTTCTATTGTTTCCGTACCATTGGAAAGATAAATCGGTGTGTCAGGATTCAGAAGTTCCGAAAGCACCTGCCGGCATACCCCGCAGGGCCCGGCCACCGTACGTCCCTGTCCAACCACCGCAAGGGCGATAATATCATTCTTCCGATACCCCTGGGCATATGCGGAAAAAACCGCGTTCCGTTCCGCGCATATTCCGGCCGGATAACTCGCGTTTTCAATATTCGCCCCATAGATTACCCTTCCGTCTGCTGTGCGTACAGCCGCACCGACCGGATAATGGGAATACGGGGAATACGAATTACGGAGGGCTTTGAATGCCTCCTGGATCAGCTCATCTCGTTCCATGGATATCTCCTTAAATATGGTGGGCCAGGATCACAATCGCGGTAAGAAGAGCAGCTCCGGATGCACAGAGAACACCTCCCGCCGCAAGATCCTTGATCAGCCCGATCCGGCTGTCTTCTTCCCGGGTCAGATAATCGCAGAGAAATTCGATTGCGGTATTCATATATTCCGCAGAAATCACTAGCCCGATGCACAGAATGACTGCGATCCACTCCCCGTACGTCAGTTTCAGAAGAAACCCGGCAGCCACCGCAAGCGCCCCGAGCACAAACTGAAGCCGGATACTGCGATGAGAGAAACCGGCCGCTGCTCCGTGCAGTGCGGGCCCGAATTTTTTGCGCATTATTCTGCCCTCCCGATAATCGGATCCAGAATCGCGTCCTGAAGCCGGAACATCTCTGTTTCCTCTTCCGGCGTCATATGATCATATCCAAGACAATGCAGAAGACCGTGCGTAAACAGAAAGCAGAGTTCCCTGAGATAAGAATGTCCGTACTGCTTCGCCTGCCGTCGGGCGTAATCAATATTGATAAAAATATCCCCAAGATCGAGCATCTCTTCCGGAGTTTCAAATCCGGAACGTTCATCCCCGGCCGCGAAGGTTATCACGTCGGTCGGGCGGTCGATCCCGCGGTAATCCCGGTTGATGACATGGATCGTACGGGAGCGGACAAAGGTTACCGAAACCGTATGCCCTTTCTTCAGATGGAGTCTGCGTTCCGCCGCTTCCATGATTTTTTCATAATACGGCTCCAGGAATTCCATATCCTGATTGGTCCGATTGTAAACAGTAAGTTCCATAG
>CAJOLG010000245.1 GCA_905235315.1 uncultured Solobacterium sp.
CTGTCATGCCTGTGGGATCGAGGTCGCCGCAACCGTGACCCAGAACTCCCGTTCATTGGATCCGGGAACCGCATTCCGGGCCGGGAAAGTAACCGAACTGGCCGCTGCCGCAGCAGGCTGTGAAGCAGATCTGATTGTTGTTCTGCAGGAGCTTCCTGCCGGCATAATCAGCCGGCTGCGGGAAGCCTGCGGGGTGGAAGTGATTGACCGCACCGCATTGATTCTTGATATTTTTTCCCGCCGGGCCCGCTCGGCACAGGCAAAAATGCAGGTGGAACTGGCAAGGCTGAATTATGATCTGCCGTCCTTTGCGGCAGATACGGAAGCCGAAGAACATGCCAGGGGCGGCTCATACCGCACCCGGGGTGCCGGAGAAACCCGCACTGCTGCGTTCCGCAGAAACACCCGAAAACGAATCGCAAGGCTGCGCCGGGAACTGGCGGAAACGGAAAAAGACTATCAGGCGGCGGAGCACCGGAGAGGAAAATCAGAACTGGCGCGCTGTGCGCTGGTCGGATATACAAACGCCGGCAAAAGCTCCCTGATGAATGCGGTTCTGTCGCTGAATCTGAAAGGGGAACGGGCTGTTTACGCCGATGATATGCTGTTTGCGACGCTGGACTCTTCCGTCAGAAATGTCGTTTCGGACGGAAGACAGTTTCTGCTGTATGATACGGTTGGGTTTGTGTCAGACCTGCCGCATACGCTGATTGAGGCATTTCACAGCACCCTGGATTCCGCCCGGTCTGCCGATCTTCTGATTCATGTGATCGATGCCTCCGATCCGATGAAGGATGAAAAGGCGGAGGTCACACGGGAAACCCTGCACGCAATCGGGGCGGATGACATCCCCGTTTTATCCGTCTATACAAAGGCGGACCGGCTGAACGGGGAACCGCATCCGGACGGGATTCTGGTATCCTCGGTGACCGGGGAAGGAATTCCCGCTCTGCTGGAGCGAATCTGCGATATGCTGTATCCGTTGGAAAAAACCATGCGGATCTGTATCCCGTATGAGAATCTGCGGGAACTAGAAGATCTTCGGCGGGTATTGAAAATTACGGAACGAACCGAAACGGAAGAAGGAATCCGCGCTGTCGCGGCGGGACCTGCCGTCCGGATGAAGCCATTGGAAAGATTTGAGGAAAAAGATGAAAACAGTCTGGGAAACGTATGATGCGGGCCGACGGGAGGCCGCGATGGAGTTTGCGAAGGAATATCGTTCCTTCCTTGATACCACCAAAACGGAGCGGGAGTTTGTCCGGGAAGCGGTCGCTGCCGCAGAACGCGAAGGATTCACCAACATTCACGATTCGGTCGGTGAACTGAATCCGGGCGACCGTCTCTACGCCGTAAACCGCGGGAAGAATGTATGTCTGTTTGTGATCGGGGAACAGCCGCTCTCGCAGGGAATGAATATTCTCGGGGCACATATCGACAGCCCGCGCCTTGATCTCAAACAGAATCCGCTCTATGAGAAAGACGGGTTTGCGCTTCTGGATACGCATTATTACGGCGGAATCAAGAAATATCAGTGGACCTGCCGCCCGATGGCGCTGCACGGAGTCGTGATCCGCAAAGACGGGAGCTCCATTGAAATCAATATCGGCGAAGATCCGGATGAGCCGGTCGTCGGAATCAGTGAAATCCTCATTCATCTCGCCGCAAAGCAGATGGAAAAGAGCGGCCGGGAACTGGTGGAAGGGGAAGCCCTTGATGTGATTGCCGGTTCGATTCCGCTTGACGGGGAAGAGAAAGACCCGGTCAAAAAATATCTGCTTGAGCTTCTGCAGGATCAATACGGCATTGAGGAAGAAGACTTCCTCTCTGCTGAGATCGAAGTGGTCCCTGCCGACCATGCCCGGGTGTTCGGGCTTGACCGCTCGATGATCATGGCGTACGGCCAGGATGACCGCGTCTGTGCATACACAAGCCTGCGGGCAATCCTCGATATGAAGATTCCGAAGCGTACGTCCTGCTGTATCCTTGTGGATAAGGAAGAGGT
>CAJOLG010000246.1 GCA_905235315.1 uncultured Solobacterium sp.
GTCAAGAGTTCCGGTGTGCCCGGCCTTTTTTTCGTGTAATACCCGCCGGCAGCGGTTTACTGCGTCAAAACTGGTCATCCCGCAGGGCTTATGCAGAAGTAATACAGCATCCATACATCAAAAGATTATACCAATTCCATCCGAAGATAACGACTGCGCCAGCAAGAAAAATACATGAAACCGTATCACAGAAGGATCTCTGCCCGTTCGGTTCAGCGATCCGCCATCCAGTATTCGGTGACGTTCAGTCCAAAGAGATCCTTCACTCTGCCGGCTGTGAAATGGTTGTAGAAAAAGTACGGCATATCGGTTTCTTCTCCGTTTTTCAAATAATAATACCCCTCACTCCCTTCCGAAACCGGATGACGGAAGGAATACGAAATCTCATATTCCGTACCGTCTGCCGAACGGAACGAATAGTGTTCCGGGGTTCCGCTTACCGCAAATCCGCTGCGGTTCAGCAGCTCGTACAGCGATCCAAATGATATCCCGTAGCTGAACTGATTCCCGCACAGATCGTCATACCAGATGTACGAAGAATCTCCGGAGCCAATGCCGAGCTGATGTGAATTTCCAACGACAGCATTTTTTATTTCATCTTCTGTAAACGAAGCCAGCTGCGGCAGCCGGTGATCAACGCATACCAGCAGCATGCGCTCTTCCGCTTCTTCCAGGTCAGGAATCTCCTCAATCAGAATCCCGCGTGTATCTCCTTCTGCGGCAGTATATTCACCGATCGACCGATACGGAAAGGAAAATTCCATGTTGTACGCAACCCGGCCGGGACAGTCGGCTGAACGGCGTATTTCCGTCAGTTCATTGATTTCATTCTGCAGATCCCCGCGGGTGGAAAACTCCGCAGTCAGCTTCGCGCTGTACAGACCGTCCTCCTTTGATGATTCAAGCCGAAAATACCGGTGCGGAAGATCCGGGTAGGCATTGATGAGATGAACATCGTAATAATCCGTGCGGAGGGTATTGACGAGCGCTTCCATCCCCCAGTGATAATCATCAAGAACATGAAAAACGGTACCGTCACGTTCCTTGACTGTCCATAGATAATCCGTATATCCATCTTCGGCTCCATGAACTTCCTGCCGTACCGGCTCTACCCTGAAATCCCGGATCCCGCAGGTCTTCCTTACGTAATCGGCAATATCATTGGAGTTGTATGCTTTCGTACAGGCTGAACACAGCAACGCCAATGTCAGAACAGCAGAAATGATTACCGGTTTCTTCATAGTTTTATTTTACAGGAGTTTTCCGCTTCCTATACCACCGCAACGCACATTCCGTCTTTCAGATTCTGATGCGACAGCGTCACTTCTCCGCTGATCCGCCGGCCGGAAGATTCTTCAATGATCCATGCGGTTTCCGGAATCTGATAGTTCCCTTCCAACTCCGGCTCAAGCATTCGGTTCAGATAAGGAATACATTCCATGAAGGAAGCCGACAGCGGAAGTCTGCATTCAAACCGTTTCTGCACCGCAGGGATCCAGATCCACAGCCGAATCATGAACTTCCCCCGGTTCCGGTCAGCTGGAGCACGCAGTTCTTTCCGGTCCAGAAGAGAATCCCCTGATTCTCCTTCAGGTCGTTTTTATAGTGAGACGTAAACCGATACTGATCACGGAATCCGCTGCCGATATAAAGAACGCGCCGATTTATGATTCAGACCATAGAGCTGAAACAGATCAAGTGTAAGAAACACCCAGCACCCTTCTTCCTGGTTCATAGCGGATTTCACATCCTGTTCGGAAGAAAGAAAGAGTGTTTTTGAAACAATCGTCTTCATCACTTCAAAATAGGAATACAGTTCTTCCTCATATGTCGAAAGCACAAAAACAAGCTTATCGGAAGGGTAAAAAGATCAATTCCCGCAGGTACCGCATGTCCGGCGTAATCCGAAGCAGAAATCACGGACGGCATAGACGGAATCTGATACTTTCTGTCTTTTCCCAGTCTTACAGCCGCCTGTTCAACACATGTGCGAAGTTCTTCTTCCGACGTTTCCAGCAGACAGAGATCACATAATTCCGGATTCAGACAAAGACCAGTCCCCGGTTTTGCGATCCGATGATGTACAGCCTGTTCAAAAATCGCGGAAAGATCCTGAAGACTGTCATTTTTCAGGGCGATCCGTTCCCGGATCATGGTCAGGTCCCGAAACGAGACCGATGCAGAGGAAGCGCAGGCAATCACGATCCGCATCCCTCTGATCTCTGCCTTCGTAATGAGGGAACGAAGCGTATTGCGGTATTCTTCGTCTGCTTCATAAAACATGGATACATCCGTAATGATCAATGAGGCGGTGCCTGTTTTCCCGGCATCTCTCTGATCAAGGTACTTCAGCAGATTTTTCACCAGTTCCTGTTCGCAGGAAGAAATACAGGCACAGACCGTCCCGCATTCATTGACATATTCATCAAATGCATGCAGATCATCAATAATAAATACTTCATCTTCCGGTTCAGCCGTATTCAGGATCCCTGCCAGTATCGTTCTCAGAAATCCGGTTTTTTCATCCCGATCAATCCGTTCAGTGAACGCGGCGTCTGTCTGCGCACACGGTAATCATCGGTGATCCCGATCCAGATCTTCTCCTCTTCCGGAAGATCCTTTCGTGTCACATGTTCAATCGGTTCGCACCACAGCTGATGCGCCTCCGGATAAAACTCCTGTTCTCTGCATACCGCCGCGATAACCTCCTCCGCCTGGGTGACCGTATGGGTCCTGGCAAACCGTGTTTCCTGCAGAACGGTTCCGTCCGCATCCAGAATCTGGATCATCTTTTCCTCCTCATTCAACGGTGCGTTTGCGTAACCGCATTGCAGATGGGTCCGGATGCCGTCACAGAGCAGGTAACACTCCCCGGGTTTCCGGATATATGCCGCATCAGGTGATCGAATCATCTCGTTACTGTCCGATTTATCCTGAACCTTCAGACAAAGTTTAAATCTGCAGTTTGACCAGATCTGTTCATCAACGACTCCTCCCGGTTTCTGGGTCGCAAGAATCATATGGATCCCGAGACTCCTACCCACACGGGCAATACTGATCAAATCCTTCATCACTTCCGGCTGCTCCTTTTTCAATTCCGCAAATTCATCAACAATGATCAGCAGGGACGGAAGATACGGCAGGCTGCAATTTTCTGTCCATTCTGTCTGATAGGATCTGAGATTCATGACCGGCCGGGATATCTTCTGACTCAGGTTAGAAAACAGGCGTTCTCTGCGGATACACTCATTCTGGAACGAAACAAGCGCACGATCCGTATCGGCTTCATCAAGATTGCTGAGAAGCCCAGCAGTATGCTTTATCCGATAATTATTATTTGAAAACAGGACCGCAGCCCCTCCGCCTTTGAAATCCACCAGGACAAACTGAAATTCCCTTGGGCTGTAGTTTACGCACAGGCTCAGCAGAAGTGTAATGATCAGTTCGCTTTTTCCGCTTCCGGTCATACCGGCAATCAGACCATGCGGCCCGTTTCCTTCTTCGGAAAGATCAAGCCGTACCGGTTCTCCGTCATCTCCCGTCCCGATGCACGCATACAAATGTTCTCTGCTGAGTCCGCTCTTCCAGTGACTCGCAATTTCCAGTCCGCGCATCCCCTGATCACTGTACAGGCTGAGAAACGATCCTGTTCGTTTTCTTCCTTCGTTGTCAGCGGAAAGCCGGCAGCGGTGAAACAGCATAAAACAGTCCTGAAATGCATGTTCGGACAGCGGATCATAGGAGATTTCAGCGCACATGGTTTTGTCATCCATCCGGATCCTGTTTTCTTCGAGCGATATTCTGCAGTCCGCGTCAGCGGGAACGGGGTTTTCCCGCAAAAGATAAATCACGGGTGCGTCAATCCCGCAAAACGCATCCGGCAGCGTCGCTCTCAAACAGATAATGAGCTGCGCGGAAGCCAGATTTGAAATGCGGTTTGCGGTTTCAGCCGCCTGATTCATGGTTGTCACAACACTTCGGGTTCCGTCTTCCCGATAAACGTGAGGGATATTCCGCAGCCATGGATGAGCGTGCTCAAACTCCGATGAAACAACAAATACAATATGCAGGACATCCGGGCCGTAGTAAAACAGCAGCTGCAGAAACAGAGCGAGAACATAATCTGC
>CAJOLG010000247.1 GCA_905235315.1 uncultured Solobacterium sp.
AACATGAAATCCATGAGATCAGCCGCAAATACTGCCGCCTTGCTGCCGCAGCTCCGGAGCACTGCCACATCCTCATGTTTCATAATGGCCTTTAAGGTGACATCCAACCCGACCATTGTCATCGGAATTCCGCTGTCAAACACGATGCGGGCCGCTTCCGGATCCGCCCAGATATTGAACTCTGCCGATGTGGTGACATTTCCGCCCCAGACTGCACCGCCCATGAAGTAGATATGCTTGATCAGCCTGCTGAATTCCGGATACTGAATGACCGCAAGTGCAATATTGGTCATCGGCCCGATTACAATCAGTTCAAGTTCCCCCTCACATTCAACCGCCTTGTCAAACAGGAAGCGGGATGCCACACGGGAGTCAAATGCGGAATGAACCGCCTTCGGCAGCTGAACGGAGCCAAGCCCGGTAGTCCCGTGCGTCATATCCAGGGAATTATGGTAGCCGGAGAACAGCGGCATGGATGCCCCTCTTACCACCGGCACATCAAGTCCGAGATACTCACACAGATCCAGGTTATTCTGCGCTACGTGGTTTTCGGTCACGTTTCCGTTGACCGAAGTAATACCGATCACTTTGATCTCCGGCGAACCGAACATCGCAAGAATCGCAATTGCGTCGTCCGTGCCTGTATCACAGTCAATGATAAATCTTCTCATTTCCGCACCGCCTCTCCGTTTTCGCCGGATATTCTGATCCGGTCACACAGCCATTCGCGGAACAGATCCACGTCCACTTCCACCGCAACCCGGACATTCGGCTCTTTGCCGGAACGCCGAAACACATCGATCGCGGTATGCCCGCGGGTGTATGTACCGGCACATTCCGTATCCCCGAAATATTCTTCATACTTCATGCACTCCGGAAACACGGCGGCAGCCAGCGCCAGAGGATCATGCATATTTGCCCGGAATACCTTACTCGCTCCGACGGAACGGTTCATCATATATACAAGCAGTTCCGCCACAAGATTGGTTTCCCGTGTGCCGAACGAGCGGAGCAGGGTTTCTTCCGAAGGCCGCATTTCTGTCTGGTTTGAAACATTCAGCCCGACCATCGTCATCGGTATGCCGCTTTGAAGCACCACATGCAGAGCTTCCGGATCGACCCAGATATTGAATTCGGCTGTGGTATTGACGTTGCCTCCGACCGTAGAACCGCCCATGAAATACAGATGCCTGATATAGTTCGGAAGATCGGGATGTTCACAGAGACAGACCGCAATATTCGTAATCGGTCCGGTGACAAGGAGTTCCAGTTCTCCGTTTCGTTTTACCGCTTCTTCATAGATAAACTGCGCAGCGATCCGGGGATCAAAGTCAGAGTGTTCCGCTTCCGGAAGTTCTGTTGAGCCAAGCCCGGTTTTGCCGTGAATTGCGGTGGAAGCTTCGGTAGCTTTACTGCCCAGCAGCGGAAGGATTGCCCCATGGCATACCGGGATATGATACCCGAGGTATTCGATCAGGTTAAGGTTGTTGCGGGAAGTATAGGACTCAGGAACGTTGCCGTTTACGGACGTGATTCCGACGATTTCCATTTCCTCACAGCCAAGCGCAGCTACAATCGCAATCGCATCATCGGTTCCTGTATCGCAGTCAATAATAAATGGCCTTTTTTTCATACATTATTGCCGGGTTCTCCCCGATGCGGAAAACAAAACTCCGCATTTGGTTTGTTCGTTTCATTCTATCATATCGGTATCGGTCAAAAGAACGTACTCTTTCCGTGTAATCCCCCGACACTTTACGGTAGAATACTTTTATAAAAGAAACTGGAGTGACATCAAATGCATAATACTGCCAGAATTGAACTTCACCTTCATCTCGATGGATCTCTCAATATCCGCTGGGCGTATGAAAAATCCCTGCAGCGCGGTGTAATCCCTGCCGATTATACCTTTTCCGATTATTACAGCATGCTGTTTGAGAACAACGTCCTGCCGCATGCCCAGAGCATCACAAAATTTGATCTGACCTGCAGTATCCTTCAGCTGTATGAAGACCTGGAAGAAGCGACCTATGATCTCGTCCGCAGGCTCAATGAACTCGGCCTCTGGTATGCGGAGATCCGCTTTGCGTCCCAGCAGCACAGGAAGCAG
>CAJOLG010000248.1 GCA_905235315.1 uncultured Solobacterium sp.
TTCTCCCTGCTGTGAGTGGGTCGGCTCCGATGGTGCCGGGCATTATGTCAAGATGATCCACAACGGTATTGAATACGGCGATATGCAGCTGATCTGTGAAGCTTATCAGCTGATGCGCGATCTGCTGGGTATGTCCGCCAACGAGATGCATGATGTTTTCGCGGAATGGAACAAGGGCGATCTGGACTCCTACCTGATCGGTATTACAGCCGATATTCTGGCTTACAAGGATGAGGATGGGGAACCACTCGTCGACAAGATTCTGGATACCGCCGGGCAGAAAGGCACCGGAAAATGGGCTTCGATATCCGCGCTGGATGAAGGAATTCCGCTGACGCTGATCGGAGAGGCAGTTTTCGCACGCTGTCTGAGCGCAATGAAGGCGGAACGCACCGCCGCGTCCCATGTTCTGCATGGTCCGGAAAAAGTCTGTGATGTAGACCGTGAACATTTGATCTCCGCGATCCATGATGCGCTTTACGCCTCCAAGATCATCTCCTATGCGCAAGGCTTTTCCCTGATGCGGGAAGCAGCGAAGACTTATCATTGGGACCTGCATTACGGCAATATCGCGCTGATGTGGCGGGGCGGCTGCATTATCCGCTCAGTTTTCCTTGGTGATATCAAGAAAGCCTTTGACGCGAACCCTGATCTGTCAAACCTGCTGCTGGATGAGACTTTCCGCGAGCGAGTGGAAGCGGCGCAAAACGGCTGGCGTGAAGTCTGCGCGGAAGCTCTCCGCTGCGGGATTCCGGTTCCGGCAATGTGCAGTGCGCTGAAACTATTATGATGCCTACCGCACGGAACGTCTCTCTGCAAATCTGCTGCAGGCACAGCGGGATTATTTCGGTGCTCATACCTACGAACGGGTTGATCATCCCCGAGGGGAATTCTTCCATACCAATTGGACCGGTGAAGGCGGAGATACAGCTGCTTCGACGTATAACGCTTAGTCAGGTGTATGAATGTATAGACAAAGGAGCCGGTTCTTTGCTGACTCCTTTGTTATTTTGGTCGTTTATTTTATGTTTTATGGAACTATTCCCAGATAAATCTGCTGATCGTACCGTCGGAAGTGATTTGATTGGAAACACCGGCAAAAGGATTGACCAGCCAGATATTGCCCCGTCAGTCAGAAACGCAATCCAGGCGGATGACTGATTTTCTCCGGGAGACCAGATTAGATGCTGCGGTGTGATATATCCGCCGGAGCCTTTCGCAGGATAAACCGTTCTGGCGTTTTTTCCGTCGAGATCACTGATCATAATGTGATAGCGTTCCGATTCCACCTGCTGCGGTAAATCTGTCTGCAGCCAGGTGAGATATGCTTTCCCGTTGGAAAAGCGGGGTGAAACCGTCGGGTAGGAAAAGAGGCCTGCGTTTTCAATGATGATTTGTAATTCTCCGGAATTCAGGTCATAAAATGACACATGATAGTCCGTCGGATCAAAAGTTTGAATCTCTCCGCCGGATTTGCCGTGGAACGTAAAGTAGAAGCCGTCATTTTCCGGGTTCCAACAGGTCCCCGGGATCCAGGCCCAGTCACTGCGGGTCTTCTCATAAGGGGTAAAGTGGATCATTTCCTGCTTTTCTCCGGAGAGACGGTCGACAATACCGACTGATTCCGGCGTGGCAAAAAGCAGACGCCGGGCATCTTCAGAAAGGGAAAATTCCGTACCCCACCAACTGTAGGTACCACTGTCATCGGGAGCGAGAATTTCTTCCTGCGTCATCAGCATGCCGGTATCGCTGACAAACTGCATCCGCAGGTCATTCAACGCTTTCCAACCGGGAGCCTGGTCAGAAGGTTCGACTGCGGAATAAACAAAGCGGCGGGTATTTCCAGGCAGCCAGGACGCAAAGTGCAGCACATTCGAGACACGCAGCGAAATCGGTTCGGCATTCCAGTTGCTCAAATCGAGCATCCACAGGCCGTTGACTTCCGTGGACTGTCCCGAACGGGAGAAGAGCAGCCATTGACCATCAGATGAAAGGTCCAGAACCCGGCCATCAAGATCGCCGGTTGAGATCAGCGGCGTCCGGTTTTCTGTGGAGCCCTCCATCATCCAGGCACTGCCGTCGGAGATATAGATTAGCCGTCCATTGATTTTGATCGGGGAATATTCCGCTTTGGCGCCTCTCATCAGGATTTCCGGAACCGGCTCTTTGACAGTGATAACGGAAACCACAGCCTTGTTGGACTGTATGCCGTCCTCGTAAGTATAGCGGGTTGTGATCTGCCGTGTACCGTTCTGCCCCTGCTGGATAATACGGGTTTCACCGGCCGGGATCGATTCATTGCGGACAGTCTGGCTCGGGAAGGGGATAATTTCTTCACTTACCTGATCTTCCGTTGTGACCCGGGTGACACGGATGATGCCATCGGTGGGAATGGACAAGGGCAGGGCAGGCGTGACCAGGTCGGCTTCATTGAGTGTAATTCCAACCGTTCGGATGGCTTCCACCACGGTTGCATCGGCGGCGATTCTGCTGTCATAACGTGTATTGTCACAGTAAACGCTGATATCCCGCTGTGCCGCTTCCGGTTCCGAGTAAAACTCACGAATCTCGGAACAGCCCGTCAGCAGGCAGATAAGCAGAAAAAACAACA
>CAJOLG010000249.1 GCA_905235315.1 uncultured Solobacterium sp.
GAATTCATAGACGCCGGTGTCACCCGTATATTCGTATCCCTCAATGGCAGCACGAAAGCGGTCAACGAAAAGACACGCGACGGCTATGAACTTGCGATCAGCACCCTTGAAATGTTGAGAGACATGGAGTGGGAGAATACGGTAATCAACTGGGTCATGCACGAATATAACGCGGATGACTTTCCGAACATGATCGCGCTTGCGGAGCGGTACAATGTTTCCGCCTTGGTGATCCTGGCATTCAAACCGGATTCAGCCCATCAGCTTGGCAGCTATCCGACCGGCGAACAGATCCGGACAGTTGCGGGGCAGATACGTGAATACAAGGGCGCAGTGACCATCGGCGCAGAATCCTGTTTCTCGCAGCTGAGGACCTTAGAAGCGAAATCATTTTTCGGGAGCCTGAACTACGGAATGTTCCGGGGCTGCGGAGCGGGCCGCAGCGGATTATCGGTGAGCGTCGAAGGCAAGCTGACTCCGTGCCGGCATATTGAAATCGAAGAAGAATACGATCATATCATGGAATACTGGAATCAGTCAGAGTTCCTCGCGAAACTTCGCACAGTAGAAGATTCCAGGAAGGAGCCATGCAAAGGCTGCAAATGGGAAAAGAACTGTTTGCCTTGTCAGGCAGTCGGATTGAAACTGCACAATGAACTCAATTACGGCATGCAGGAATGTACCGCAACGGAGGCAGCAGACGAATGAAACAGCATGTAATACAGCAGCTTGCAGTCCTCAGCTGTATCTGGATCCGGATACGGCAGATATTGAGGAGTACAAAGCATGCGTGAGAAAAGGGGAGAAGCCTCTAAAGTGCAGCCTCTCTCATTTCAACATGGATGGCAGAGACAGCCTGGAGAACATAGATACTCCCGCGGGAACTGCGCAGGTGATCACGCTGCACGACAGGCACGATTTCGAAGTGTTTGTCAGATGCATGCTGGCGGCCAGAACGGGGCCCGGCGAAAAGATCCCTGCAACCATGGGAGCATCCACCATCACTGCATTCAACTGGCCGAGAATCACTGCGCATAAGGAAGCTTTTTTTGATGAACAGAGAGCAGCAGGGGTACTGTTTCCTGATTGGGGAGCAGAATTCAAACGGTTCACATCTGTGAAGGAGAACTACCAGGATATGCTCATAGTCCTCTCGTGCGGGCCTTACAGCAATGTGAGCGCTGCGCAGGTGAATGAGCTGCCTTCTGCCGCCGGGTTTGAAATGCTGAGCGATGCTGCGTGGGGAGAAGTATCCGGGAATATACGGAAATATCATGAACTGACACACTTCATCTGCAGGAAGCTCTATCCTGATAAGATCGATGAAATATGGGATGAACTCGTTGCGGATGCCGTTGGAATATATGGTGCTTTTGGAGAGTACAGGAGAGATCTGGAGGAACTTTTCCTCGGGATAACGGACGGGAATTACACTGGCGGAAGGCTCGAGAACTACACCTGCGAAGGGACAGACCTTGATAAGACAGCGGAAGCGGCAGGCTTGGTTCTCAGAGAATTTGAGTCAGTGATATCACAGGTAAAAGGCAAAGGGGTATTTGATATAGTGATTTTGCTGGAGGAGTTGCATGACAGTATTTCCTACTTCGACAGCTCCGACTCGAGCAGCTCATCTCCGGCGTAGCGCAGTTTCAACGTGAAGAACTCCGGCTGTTCATTTAAGAGACGAAGGAAGATCCGGTCTCCGGGCCAGAGATTTAATGCTTCAATCTGATCTTTTCTGATCCAGGCCAGTTCGCCTTCGTCACATTCGGGAACCGGCCAGTCTGACGAATCACTGGAAGCAAAAGCAGGATGTTCCCTCACAGGGATTCCTTTTTCGCTGCCGCACGGCGCATCCGCAGGCACGATGAAATCATCTGCAGTATAAAGGCACATATATTCCGTCTCATAGTTTTCCTGCAGGAAGGTGATGAAGCCGCGAAAACGCCAGGAGGTCAGATGGAAACCCGTCTCCTCCGAAACCTCGCGGAGAAGACACTCCTCAGGACTCTCCCGGTCCTTGAACTTACCTCCGACACCGATCCATTTGCCCTCGTTGATGTCGTGGGCTTTTTTTGTTCGGTGAAGCATCAGATAGTGCTCTTTATGTTCGATGTAACAAAGAGTTGTGATTAACATGGCCTTATTGTATCATAATCATGATATGAAGAACAAAGGAGAATGACCATGGCATATTTAGGAG
>CAJOLG010000250.1 GCA_905235315.1 uncultured Solobacterium sp.
CGCAATATAATTCATTGCCGGAACAGTCACAATCGACGGTTTCTTCCCCGGCATATAAAACTCCCGGAATTCTTTTTTGTAATCAAAGGCCATACGCACTTCTCCCTGCAGGAACCTGCTGGTTCCAGTATAAGCCGGTTCCGGCCGGAAGTTGTCATCCGGATACAGTAAACCGCAGTTTTTGTGTCGCTGAAAAAAGAACTCCCGCAGGAGTTCCTTTCATCAGCGTATGTCAGGCAGCGTTACATTTTGCAGGTCTGTCCGCCATCCACAAAGATCACCTGACCTGTGCAGAAGGAAGATGAATCAGATGCCAGATAGATCAGAATTCCATCCAGTTCGCCTTCGTTGCCGAAACGGCGTACCGGAAGGCCTGCTTTCTGTTCCTGTGCCATCGGGCTGTCAATCGAACTGGCAGTCAGTTCGGTCTCAAACACGCCCGGCGCAATCGCATTGACCGTGATTCCCTGCGGGGAAAGCTCACAGGCAAGCGCGCGGGTCAGATTCGCGATCGCTGCTTTACTGGCATAGTAAGATACCGATCCGGCTTCACCGCCGTGAGCCGCAATGGACGCGGTATTGATGATTCGTCCGCTTCCCTGCTTCACCATATATCTCGCTGCTTCGCGGCTTGCGATATAGGCTCCGGTAACGTTCGTTGCCATTGCCCGGTTCCAGCCTTCCGTTGTCGAATTCAGAAGATCGTCCCAGACAATGATTCCCGCATTGTTGCAGAGAATGTCGATTTTGCCGAATTTCCCGACAACCGCAGCGATGCAGTCGATGATGGACTGTTCATTACTGACATCACAGGGAACGACGATACACTCAACGCCGAACTCCTCCACCTGGGCCTTGGTCTCTTCCAGTTTTTCCACGCGGCGGGCTGCCACCGCTACCTTTGCGCCCTGATTGGCGAGCGCTTTTGCGAACTGCCGTCCCAGACCGGATGAAGCACCGATTACCAGGGCGGTTTTGCCGGTTAAATCAAAATAATCTTTCTTCATGGGATACCTCCGTTAACAGTTTCATTTCATTCCATGAAATATCGTTCTTTCCTATTGTATCGCATCCGGTCATCCGGCAAACACACGAAAATCTCTTTCTGACCTGCATTCGGCGAAGTGCGGCTCCCTGCCCTGCTTTTTCAGGCAGCGATACTGCATTTGATTTTCGTTTTCGAAAGGATGTCCAGCCACTTGCGGCTGAGGCGGTTCCTGGGATTTTCGACAATCCAGATACTCGCCGCTCCCCACATGGAAAACGCGCCGATTGTGGATATGATTTCTCCGGCCACTGCCGAAAGTCTGTCCGCCGAATAGATGCCGATGGCGATAAACACAATCCCAATTCCGAACATCCAGGCCTGTTTGACGATGTTTTTGTTTCGTTCTTTTTTCAGCGCCTTGTGCTGCGCATCCAGATAATTCTGAAACGCAGCCCGAAACCGGTCGACATCAACCGGGCCATCCGACACGATATGAACCGTCAGGCTGTCTTTCAGATCCTTTTCCTGGTACCGGTCAAACAGATAATCGATCACGTCAGAACTAAGCGTCTTCTGTTTCATCAAACGAATTGTACAAATCACTCTCGTTTTGGACTCTCAGTCGAATTTCAAATGTTTCTGCCATATCACGTTCCGCCTTTATTCTGTTTCCCGCCGCCGGTTCAGTTCACCGAACACGGCACCTCCGATGATCAATACCGCGCCTAGAATCTGCACCGGTGTCATCATTTCGTTCAGAAACAGGGCCGAAAAACAAAGCGCCGAAACCGGGTCCAGATAACTGAGCAGTGCAACGGTCTGGCCGGACAGACTCTGCAGCCCGGAAAAATACAGGTAATACGCCAGGCCGGTGTTGATGACACCGATCGCTGCGATGTATGGAATGTCTGCGGCTGTCATGTGCGGAAGCCCGGAAGTGCACAGCACGTACACAAGTGTAACAACCGCTGCCGCATCCAGCTCAATTGCGGCCGTCTCCATCCCTCCGGTATGCGTGATCCGCTTATTTACCACAATCAGCGCCGCATAGAACAGTGCCGATATCACAGCAGTCAGTAATCCTGCAGGGTTCATCCCCGTCAGAACCACACTTCCGCTGATGCATACAAGCCCGACTGCCACGACCGCACCTGCGGTAACCTGTCTTCCGTTCAGTTTCTCATGGAAAAGAACCGGGGAGCACAGCAGTGTCAGGATCGGCCCGGCATAATAAATCAGTGTCGCAAGACTGACATTCAGCAGTCTGTATGCCTCAAACAGCGCAATCCAGTTCAGCCCGAGCGCCGCACCGCCAAGCAGAAGCGGACGCCATTCCCGGCTCACATTCTCCTTATCAAATCCACCCCTGATCAGAACCATGCCGGTTACCAGAACGCCGCCGATCAGGGTGCGCATCAGTACAATCTGACTGCTTTCCAGCGAGATGTGGGAAACCAGCAGACCGTTTGTGCCGAATATGAACATGGCAAGCATATACATCGCATATGCCCGGAACTGTCTGTTGTTTTGATGTCCGCTCACCGTTTCATCCCCAGTTTCCATTTGTTCGCTCCCCGTTTCTGTTATGACCGTTTTTCATGGATCTCGATCGGAAGATCGTCCGGATCCCGGAAAAAGGTCATCGGTTTCCCTCCTATGGTTTCATTCTTATCCGGCTCAGCAGGAAGCTGCACCTTACGGGAAACAACGATTACCCTTCTTTTCCGAAAAACAGTACCTTAAGACCGCTCACCATATGGTTTTGGCCGTAGCACTGCCGGTGTCGAACCCCTCGCGGAACACATAATCCATCGAATCATAGAAGTACGACAGTGCCTTCTTTGTGTATTCCGCTTTACGTTCTTCCTCGCTTAACGTCCCGTTCTTATTATTTCCGCCGTATTTCTTATAGCTGTCAGACAGATATTTTTGCCAGTCCGGCCCCAGCAGTTTCGAACCGTACTTGTCCTCGAATTCGTCAAGATGATCACAGATATCCTTGGGAATATCCATGCGGTAATACCTTGCCAGGCTGATGGTCTCTTCCTGATACTGCCTGAGCTCAGCGATCGTTTCATCGTTCAATGCGTCGATATCCTCAAAGAATTTTTCGTAAGTATGAATATATCGGGCATAGATACTTCGAAGAACCGCTTTCGCATCTACATCATTCATCGTCTCTTCGTTCAGAATCTGATCAACTCGTTCCTTGCTTAATTCAATCATTGGTTTTCTCCTTTGGACTATGTATTCAAAAATACATACATCATTCTTCTTGCATGATATCATCAATAATCATTAATACCCGTTGAAATTGTGTTATCTTTCTGATAATCTGATGTGCTCCCACCGGAGGGATTCGTTTCCGGCGGACGCAGATGGAATGAAACGCAGGGCAAAAACAGCCCGTTCGCATAAACCCGGCAGAGGTTCAATCCTCTGCTTTTTTTCTGCTTCCCGCCTTCCGGCATGATTGCGCCTGTGACGCTGCCCGCAATAATAAGACCTGCCATAAGATAACCCATCACACCCGAAACAAAAACCTTAAACAAGGCTCCCGGCCGCCGGCGCCATGCCGGCAGTGAGGAGCCTTTGTCTTTCCTGTGACAGGAATGAGGGATCGTATTGTTCCTGTATACGTCTGCGGTCCGTTCCGCTTCCCTTAGGCGGCGGGGCCGGTCATAAAAAGATATTGATTGTTCCAATGATGGCTCCGATCAAGGCGCCAAGGTTAATCACAGCCTGCAGTTCCTGCTTCATCACAGACATCACAAGTTCTTCAAGCTCATCCATTCCCATCGATTCGATTCTCTGTGAGACGATTCCTTTTACATCAATCGAATTCAGTATTTCATCGCCGTATTTGGAAAATGCACTTCGCGTTGTGTGCAGCAGCATCTCGGTCAGTTTCTCTTTATCCACTTTGCCGGAAATCAGTTCTTTGATGGGTTTATCAGACTGTTCTCTCAGATAGGATAAAACAAACCGTTTCACGGATTCCTCTCCGTGATCATTCAGATACCTCCGTATTGCATTGCCCAGTTTTTCTGCGACCACGTTCTGTATATCTGCATTTAACAGCATCCCAAACATGGGGTTGCCCGCAAGGAGGGAATCCAGTGTCTCTTTTGTGAACTGTGCGTGCAGCAACAGACTCATAATTGATCTGCTTCGCTTTTTCAAGAATTTTCTCAGAAAGAGAATCGCTGATGGATTCGATGGTTTTCTCACGGTCAATTTCTTCCGGAAGTATATCAAGGATACGGCTGTCGCTTTCATATATCCGTTCCGTTATCTCCGTTATGTATTTTTCACCGGTCTTATCAATGCTTTCCATAAGGGCTTCTTTTGTGAGAAGCTGCCCGCTGACTGCTTTACCGATCGCACCTGC
>CAJOLG010000251.1 GCA_905235315.1 uncultured Solobacterium sp.
GTCAGCGAAGACGGAAAGGTTCTCGGGCAGCATAAAGGTATCATCCACTATACCGTCGGGCAGCGCCGGGGACTGGGTATCGCCTTCGGTGTGCCGATGTATGTCAAGCAGATCAATGCCGCCGCCAATGACGTCGTTTTGGCAGAAGAATCCTCCCTGTTCAGCTCGGAGATCCGCTGTCGGGATTTGAACTTTTTGAGCATTCCGGATCTTCCGGAAGGAGAATCCGTGCGGGCAAGGGTGAAAATCCGCTATCATCACGAGGGCGAGCAGGCCACGATCCGCCGGGAGGATGAAGAGACCGTCCGAATCACCTTCGATACTCCCGTCCGTGCCGCCACCCCCGGTCAATCCGCCGTCTTCTATGACGCAGAAAACCGCGTCATCGGCGGCGGAAAGATTATTTAACAGAATCCGTAAAAGATGATACTTTATACACATGGCTGTATATGCTGGATCAGGGCTACGAAAATGAAGAAGAAATGGAGGAAATATCCGATATGACTGAGGGTTTGAGAAATTTTGCCAAACAGTATAACTATGCGATTAATGATCCGGACCTGATCCGACGCTATCGGATGATCGAGGACGGGAAACGCGATGTAGCTACAAAAATTGCCGTTGCTGAACAAAAAGCTAAAATACAAGGTGAAATCATTGGCGAGGAACGAGGAAAAAAGATTGGCGTGGAAGAAGGAAAAAAGATTGGCGTCGAGCAAGGGGATAGGAATGCCCGGTTAAAGTTTGCACGAGATCTGAAGAAAGACGGTTACGATAATGACTTTATTGCAAAATATTCCGGTCTTTCCGCAGAAGAAATTGCAAATTTGTGATAAGCAGCTGTATTCCGCTGTTTCCTATTAAATTCGCAAATCCTTGACAAAGCATGGAGAGGTGACTACAATAGTTCTCAATACAAACCGTTGATGCGGAAATAAAGGCGGGAAACGCCCTTACAGAGAGTCCGGGATGCTGAGAGTCGGGCAGGAAACAAACCGTCAAATGGGCCGCGGAGGGCACAGTCAAAGGCAGCAAGCCGAGTATTCTGCGACGGAGGGCAGCCGTTATCTGCCGGGGATATGATAGTATCCCGCTAAGTGCATGGCTCAAACCCATGACATGAATCAGGGTGGCACCGCGAATGAACAGAAATTCGTCCCTGACAGATCAAACTTCTGTCAGGGTTTTTTTATTCCCTCAGGAAGAAATATACAAAAGGATGCAATTATGATTAAAGATGCTATTGTCAAAATCGTCAACAAAGGCGACCTCACTTATGATGAAGCCTATACCGTGATGAATGAAATCATGAGCGGGGAAACTTCTCCGACCCAGAATGCCGCGTTTCTGGCAGCACTTTCCACCAAATCGGCCAAAGCTGAGACCAAGGACGAGATCGCGGGCTGCGCTGCGGCTATGCGTGACCACGCCACCAAAGTCGAAACCGATTTTCCGGTCTTTGAAATCGTCGGGACTGGTGGTGATAACGCCAATAGTTTTAATATCTCCACCACCTCCGGTCTGGTTGCCGCTTCCGGCGGCGTGAAAGTCGCGAAGCACGGTAACCGCGCGGCTTCTTCCAAGTGCGGCACGGCGGATTGTCTGGAAGCGCTGGGCATCAACATTGATGAAAGCCCGGAAAAATGTGTCGAACTGCTCGACACCGTCGGTATGTGTTTCTTCTTTGCGCAGAAGTACCACACATCCATGAAGTATGTCGGCGCCATTCGCCGGGAACTGGGATTCCGCACTGTCTTCAACATTCTCGGGCCGCTGACCAATCCGGCTTCCCCGAAGATGCAGCTTCTGGGCGTCTATGATGGATATCTGGTTGATCCGCTGGCTCAGGTTTTGATGGATTTGGGCGTGGAACGCGGTATGGTTGTCTACGGACAGGACAAACTGGATGAGATTTCCATGAGCGCACCGACAACCGTCTGCGAATTCAAAGACGGCTGGTTCAAGAACTACACCATCACTCCGGAAGATTTCGGCATGAACCGCTGTGAAAAAGCTGATCTGGTCGGAGGTACACCGGAAGAAAACGCGGCCATCACCCGTGCCATACTGAGTGGTGAGGATCGCGGACCAAAACGTGACGCGGTGCTCCTGAATTCCGGCGCGGCACTTTATCTTGCCGGAAAAGCAGATTCCTGGAAGGATGGCGTCACACTTGCCGAATACCTGATCGGCAGCGGAGCCGCCACGCAGACACTGGAAAAATTCATCGAGGTCAGCAATCAATGAATATCTTAGATGAACTCGCCGCTCATGCCCGGGAACGT